>JAATGE010000368.1 GCA_015654825.1 Rhodospirillales bacterium | reverse complement strand
GGATTACCAACATGCCCGATGCCAAGCTCGCGCTCGAGGCCGAGATGCATTACGCGACCGTGGCAATGGTGACGGACTATGATTGCTGGCACCCGGACCATGACGCTGTGACGGTCGATGCGGTGGTGCGTGTGCTGACGGAGAATGCGGCGCGGGCGCGGGCGCTGGTGCGCCACGCGGTGCCGCGCGTCGGCGCCGCGGCGCCGTGCCCGCTTCGTTGCGATCATGCCCTCGACAGCGCGATTATCACGCCGCTCGAGGCGCGCGATCCGGCGCTGACCGAGAAGCTGGACGCGGTTGCCTGGCGGTTGATCTGGCGGTGAGCCAGGCCGGCGACGACGTTGTTTCCGCAGGCGCCGTGGCGGAGGACGATCAGCGGCGCCTGAGCCTGGCCTACCTGACCATTCTGGCCTTGCTGGTCGGCATCGTGACCGGCTTCGGCGCGGTGCTGTTCCGCGACCTGATCGGCCTGCTGCACAATCTGTTTTTTGCCGGCCATTTCGCGCTGGCCTACGACGCCAACGACTTCACGTCGCAGAGCCCGTGGGGTGCTGCGGTCATCCTGGTGCCGGTGATCGGCGCCGTCGTGGTGACGTTCCTGGTCAGCAACTTCGCGCCGGAGGCGAAGGGCCACGGCGTGCCCGAGGTCATGGAGGCGATCTATTACCGCAACGGCGTGATCCGGCCGATCGTCGCGGTGGTCAAATCGCTGGCTTCGGCGGTGGCGATCGGCAGCGGTGCCTCGGTCGGGCGCGAGGGGCCGATCATTCAGATCGGGTCGGCCCTCGGCTCGACACTGGGGCAGGTGATCCGCATGCCGCCCGGCCAGCGCATTTCGCTGGTGGCGGCGGGCGCCGGGGCGGGCATCGCCGCGACATTCAATACGCCGATTGGCGGCGTCATGTTCGCAATCGAACTGATGATGCCGGAAGTCAGCGCCAGCACCTTTCTGCCGGTGGCGATCGCGACGGGCGCCGCGACGTTCGTCGGGCGCTGGTTTTTCGGCCAGCACGCGGCGTTCCTGGTGCCGCCGATGGCGCCGCTGACCGCCGACGCCACGGCGGCCGCGCTGCTGCTGCTTTATGCGTTGTTGGGCGCCATTACCGGCGTAGCAGCGGCGACATTCGTGCACAGCCTGGATGTGGCCGAGGACCTGTTCGACAGGATCCCCGGCCGCTATGCGCGCCACATGTTCGGCATGCTGCTGCTCGGCCTGCTGATATACGCGCTGTTCCGCGGGTTCGGCCAATATTATGTGGACGGTGTCGGCTACGCCACGATCGAAAGCATCCTGACGGGCGGCAGCTTTTCGGTCTGGCTGCTGGGCCTGCTGTTTTTCTGCAAGCTGGCAGCGACGGCGCTGAGCCTTGGGTCGGGCTCGTCGGGCGGCATTTTCTCGCCGTCGCTGTTCATGGGCGCGGCGATCGGCGCCTGGTTTGCCTCCGCGCTGTCGGCGGCGGGCGTTCCCATTCCGATCAGCATACCGGTCTTCGCCATGGTCGGCATGGGCGCCATGGTCGGCGGCACCACCGGCGCGGTGATGACGGCGGTTACCATGGCATTCGAAATGACGCGCGAATACGACATCGTCATGCCGATGATTCTGGCTGTCGCGACGAGCGTTGGCACCGCCCGGATATTGTCGCCTGAGAATATCTATACGCAAAAGCTGGTGCGCCGCGGACGCGCTATTCCGAAGGCACGACACGCCAACATGTTCCTGGTGCGCTACGCCCGCGACGTGATGGATGCCGATGTGCTGGTGCTGCCGATGGAAAAGGGCTTCGATGGGTTCCTGCATGAGCACGAGGCGGATGGAAAACTGCGCCACGTGGTCGTAACACGGCGGGATCGTCTTTACGGCGTGCTTCGCGTCAATACCGGGTTGCGGCGCGGTCTGGGGGCAGCCCATACCGGCGTGACGCTGGGCGACATCGCGAGCCGAAATTTCACTATTGTAACGGACGATATGATTGCCTACGACGTGATCGAACGCATGTGGCGCAGGAAAGCGATGATGGCGGTGGTGGTGCGCGGCCGCGAGGCACCGCATGGCGGGGATGTAGTGGGGATCATCACGAAGGAGCACGTTGCCGATTCAGTCGCCAGCAGCATGACGATCTATCCCCGGTGAGGTAATGGCTTCGCCAGGACGACGATGAAACGCCCGCGGCGCCAACGTGCAAACACTACGCCGGTTGGTTGACACGTCAAAATCGCGGAAAAGGCAAGATAGCGCGGCGGAGGCGGACTGCCGGTTTCCGCGCAGCCGTGCGGCCTCGGTGAAAATTTAGAGCATGATGGGTTGAGGTTGACTGGCTTCGTCGATTAGGGGCTCCGCCCCCTGTCACGCGAAAGCGTGCTTCGCACGACGGCGTGCGGCCGATGTCGTTAGCGCTGCGCGGCTTGTGTCTTCTGCATGGTAGAAGCGGGCCACCGGCGCCGCCACTCGGCTCGGTGTCTATGCCGGCCGCGGAACAGGTGAAGTTGGGGTCGTGGGCCTACAGGCCCCGTCGTGCGAAGCACGCCTCCGGCCTGACGGGTCCAGTGCAGAGCCCGGCCTTTCTTCCCTGGCCTTTCTTCGCGTCAACCTCAACCTATCACGCTCGAGCACAACCGATAAGCGCACGATTTGATGAAAATTTGAGATGCGTGCCAATCTTAAGTCAGACCCGGATGGCATTTGATGTAGATTTTTAGTCAAACCGGCGGTATTCCTCCCCCCGAACATTACCTGTGTATTGAGGGACCGACATGAAGCTTTGCGCGATGATTGCCGCGGCCGCCTTGGTCGCCATGGTGGCCAAACCGAACCCGGCGGCCGCTTATACGATCGACACCATCGTGTCTGACGACGACGCGTACGGCAATCAGTCCGCCTCAATCGACAGCACTGCGACCGCCGCGGCAGCGGTGGCCAACGTCTATTCCGCAATTAGCGGCTTTCAGTTCGACATATTC
>JAATGE010000263.1 GCA_015654825.1 Rhodospirillales bacterium | reverse complement strand
TCGGCCTTCAGGCCCGGCACCAGGTTCGACAGGTCGTACTCGCCATGCACGAAAGCCGATTCGCTCTTGTCGTTGAACTTGTGGTAGTTCAGCACACTGTTGGCGAGCACCAGCGGATTGTAAAGTTGCGGTATCGACTTTAACGATGGCGGCGGCCCGAATTCCAGGGCGCGGCTGAGCACAGGCTGCCCCGGGTCGGAGTTTTCCAGATAGGTGCCGACGATATAGTGCAGGCGATCGCCCATGCCGGTACCTTGCAGCTGCAGTTCCTCGCTGGCCTGCTGCAGGGCGTCCTCACCGTAGTCGCCGGGGTCGTTGTTGTTTCGCACCAAAGGCAGTATGGAGCCGCTGAATTCCTCGGCCTGGTTGCGGCGCTCGAACCGGTAGCCGAGAATGTTCTTCAACACCAGGTCCGGGGTGATATTCCAGGTGGTGATGTTGGTGGCGTCGAAACTGCGTTCCTTGTCGAAATAATTCGCGTCGCTCGCGAACTGCCGAGGGCCGAGGGCTTGCTGGCGGGCAACGACCTGGTTCAGCAAAGCATTGGAATAGTACGAAAAACCCTTTGCGGCAATGCCTGCCCCGATGGTTGCGCCCAGATTGCTCGGGCAACCCGGGATCGGAAACGGATAACCGATGCCACCCGCGGACGGCGGCGCGTAGCCTTCCAGGCAGACGATCGAAGGCCCCTTGCCGCCGACAGTCAGCGGCGTGTTGAACCCGGGGATAACGTTCCCCTTCAGTACCACATTCGGATTGATTTCGAGGGGGATCGATGAAGTACCGTTCTGGTTAATCATCCTGCCGTCGATCACCAGTAGATTGTCCAGGTCGTCGTTGATGTGGGCGTCGAACGAAACCCGGTAGCTGTCGTAATTGCGGTCGTCCAGTTTCTCGCCGGTCACGACGTTGGTGGTGAAACCGTCGCGCCGCGCCGTTGCGCCGGAAATGCGCAGATCGAGCTTTTCCGGCACCAGCGGGAAGTTCAGCGCGCCTTCCAATTCGTGATCGTTATAACTTCCCGCGCGCCCCTGAATGTAGCCGCTATAGTCGTCGCGCGGTTTCACCGGCGTGAACAGGATCGCGCCGCCGGTGGTATTGCGGCCGAACAGCGTGCCCTGCGGGCCCTTCAGCACCTGCACATCCTGCAAGTCGTAGAATTCACCAGGGCCCGACGTGAGCGTCGGCACTTCGAGAAAATAGATCGTAACGCTGGAGTTGTTGTGCACGCCCTGGGTGATGACGCCCGGTGTCTGCCCACGCAAATAGAACTGCGAGTCGCTGCGGGTCTGCCCGCCGATCAGCAGGGACGGCACGTTGCGCGCCAGGTCGTTGGTGTTGACGACACCGCGCCGCTGCAACTCCTTGCCGTCCAGCGCCGTAATGGCGGTCGGCACGCGCTGCTGGCGCTCGGCGCGGCGGCGGGCCGTGACCACCATCTGCTCGATCTGCGGCGCACCTACCGGCGTCGTCTGGGCCACCGCGGTGCCGGCCACCAGTGCCAGCTCCGCCGCCACGCAAACGGCCCGGGTGACCCGCCTGTTGTTGAACGCGCCGCCTCGCTGCTTGCCCACAGGCATTTTTATCGTCTCCCCCCGGACTGCGTGGACCAGCGGCTCCCTGTCTGCGCAAGGAGTTACGGCGCCGGCCGTTGGACCCGGCGAAGCTTTCCCCAGCGGCGCGGGAAGGTAAAGCGAAAACGCATTCCGACGGCCAGGCACGTCCACAAAGCCGGTATGCGTAGCATAAATGCCATTTTTGGCACGCATCCAGGCGGGCCACGCGTTGACTCGCCAGCCCGCGGCGGGCACGCTCGCGGCCATAAGGCAAGGTTTTGTTGCAGCGCAGCGAACGTCGCCAGCAACGCCTCGGGGAACAATCCAGGTGCCACAACGCGGCCTGCGGGCAAGCCGTTCCAATGTTCTGCTGATCGTCGCGGACGATTTGGGGTTTTCCGATCTCGGCGCGTTCGGCGGCGAAATCCACACGCCGCATCTCGATGCGCTCGCGATCAACGGCGTGCGGCTGACGGGTTTTCATTCGGCCCCGGCCTGCTCGCCGACCCGCGCCATGCTGCTGACCGGCACCGATCATCACATCGCCGGCATCGGCACAATGCAGGAAGGCCAGTTGCCGGGTGTCACCGGCGCCCCTGGCTACGAGGGCTATCTGAATGACCGGGTCGTCACGATTAGCGAATTGCTGCGTGAAGCCGGTTACCAGACCATGATGTCCGGCAAATGGCATCTCGGCGAAACCGTGGCGACGGCGCCCGTTTCGCGCGGCTTCGATCGATCTTTCGCGCTGCTGGCGGCCGCGGATAATCACTATGCCTATCGCGGGATCCGCGATCCGCTGACACTGTTTTCCGAACCGCCCTCCTACATCGAGGACGATCGCAAGCTGGCAAAGCTGCCGGAGGATTTCTATTCGTCCGATGGTTTCGCCACCCGATTGCTGGAGTTTTTGGATGCGCGTGATCCGGCTCGGCCCTTCTTTGCCTATCTGCCGTTTTCCGCGCCGCACTTTCCGTTGCACGCGCCGGGCGACTTGATAGAAAAATATCACGGCCGCTATGACGAAGGCCCCGCCGTGCTGCGCGACCGGCGGCTGGCGGCGCTGAAGCGGTTGCGCCTGGTCGCACCGGACGTAATACCACACGCGGTAGTCGCTGACAGCCTGCCATGGGAGGCGCTCACGCCGGCGGAGCAGGCTTACTCCGCGCGTACCATGGAGGTGTATGCCGCCATGGTGGAGCGCATGGATTTCAACGTGGGCCGTGTCGTGAACTGGCTGAAACGGAACAGGGTCTTCGAGGACACGCTGATCCTGTTCCTGTCCGACAATGGCGCCGAGGGCGCGGTGATGGAGGCGCTGCCGATCGCCGGCCCGATGATCGCCAAATTCATTGCCGAAAATTTTAACAACCGCCTCGAAAATCTGGGCCGCCCCGATTCGTTCATCTGGTACGGGCCGCGCTGGGCACAGGCCGCGACGGCTCCGTCCCGGCTGCACAAGGCCTATACGACCGAGGGCGGCATTCCCGTGGTGGCGTTCGCGCATCATCCGGCGCTCGGCCGGGCCGGCGAAATCGGCCACGCCTTCTCGACCGTCATGGATGTACCGCCGATGCTGCTGGAACTGGCCGGCGTGGAACATCCCGGCCAGACCTGGCACAGCAAAAAGGTGGCACCGTTGCGGGGTCGCTCCATGCTGCCATACCTGGAAGGCAAAGCGAGCGAAGTGCACAAGCCGGACTACGCAACGGGCTGGGAGTTGTTCGGCCGCCGCGCGATCCGTCAGGGCGACTGGAAGGCGGTGTATATTCCGGTTCCGTCATGGGGCAACGCGCAATGGCAGCTCTACGATCTCGCCCGCGATCCCGGCGAAATCAACGATCTGTCAGCCAGGCACCCGGATGTATTGCACGCGCTGCTCGATTTGTGGAAACGCTACACGGACGAAACCGGCGTTCTGCCCTACCCCGCCTCGGCCTTCGAACTGGATCCGTCCCTGTTCGAAGCACCGATCCTGGCGCGCCTCGCCGAAGCCGCCCAACGTGCCCGCCTGGTCCCGCCATAATGGGCTTTGGGGCCTCAGGCCCCGTCGTGCGCAGCAAGGCTTTGGCGTGGCGGTCCAGGGCAGAACCCTGGCCCTTCCACCCTTTCTCCGCGGAGTAAAAAGTCGATGCCGCAACAACCCTGGACGATCCTCGTCAACGGCAGAGAGTTTTCGGCACCGGCCACGCACGAGGCCGACCGCCTCTGGGTAGCAACCGAAACCCTGCCATCGCTGCTTGGCTGGCAGGTAAAGGACGCCACGCTATGCCGGCCCGATCGCTGTATCCCGCTCGCGAGCCTGGCGGATGCGATACGGGGCGACGAGGTGGACCTGCCGGCGCTGGCCGCGCAACTGAACATGCCCGCGGCCAAGGCGACGGCCCATCGGGTGCTATCGCTGGCGGAAAGCCCGGAACTGCAAGCGTCCACACTGCGGGATGACACGGCGCCGAATTTCGAATTGGCCGATCTGTCTGGCCGCGTGCATCAACTCGCCGATTACCGTGGCCGCAAGGTACTCCTGGTCGTGTGGGCGAGCTGGTGCGGCTGCCGCGAGGATTTGCCCGACTGGCAGGCGCAGCACAGCGCGCTAAGCGACTTCGGGCTGACGGTCATCACCGTCTCGCAGGATTCCAGGGCAGCGGACGCGGCACCGTTCATCGAGGCAGCGTCACCCGAGCATCCCTCGTTGCTCGACCCCAACCATATTGTTTCGCATCTTTACGGCCTGATCAATGTGCCGACCGCGATCTGGATCGACGAGGCAGGCCGCATCGCGCGGCCACCGCGCGTGGAACACGCAAGCAATCGTTTCGCATTCGCGCACGGGCTGGATTGCGCGCCGCACCTGGCTTCGTTGCGGCGTTGGGCGGAAACCGGCGAAACCGATTTCTCCCCGGACGAAGCACGCCTTCATACCATGCCCGCCAGCTTCGCCGAGCAGCAGGCCCGCGCGAACCACGCCTTGGCCTGGCATCTATATCAATTGGGCGCCACGGAAGAAGCCACCGAACACTGGCAAGCGGCAATCGAGCTGTCACCGCATGATTGGACCATCCGCCGCGGATCGATGTGGCTGCGCGGCGAAAATCCGTTCGGCACCGAATTCGCCGAAGCATGGATGGAGTGGGAAAACGCCGGCCGCCCCGATTACGCCAAACTCGCGGCCGCGCGCAGCAGGTAATGGTAATTCCAACTAAGGGCCAGGGCTCTGCCCTGGACCCGCTGGGGACAAGTCCCCAGACCCCATTTAATTGTTCTGTGTTTGGCATCGACACCGAGCCTTGTCGCCAAACTCGCGCGGCGCGGCGCGTACGACAGCGGCGGCAGGCCGTCGGGAATCCAGGGGGCAGAGCCCCCTGGTCGGCAACTCTCTAGCCGAGCTTTCTCAATTCCCCCTTCATCACCTTTCCTGAGGCATTCAGCGGCAACGCCTCCACGATCCTGATCTGGCGCGGCACCTTGTAATTCGCCATCTCCCCGCGCGCCCAGTCGCCAACTTCCGCTTCCGTCAACCGCACACCCGTACGTGGCACCACAAACGCGCGCCCCACTTCGCCAAGTCGCTCGTCGGGAATACCGATCACTGCCGCCTGCGCCACATCCCTGTGGCCGGCCAGCAGCCGTTCGATTTCCGCCGGGTAGCAGTTGAAGCCGCCCGAGATGTACATATCCTTCAGGCGATCGGTGATGCGCAAATAGCCGCGTGTATCGACCTTGCCGACATCTCCGGTATGCAGCCAGCCGTCTGCGTCAATTGCTTCCGCTGTGGCGGCCGGATCGTCGAAATAGCCTTGCATGACGTTGAAGCCCCGCACCAGCACCTCGCCCTCGCCGCCGGCGATGCGCAGTTCGATACCGGGAATCGCCCGGCCGCAACGCGTGGCAACCGTTTC
>JAATGE010000255.1 GCA_015654825.1 Rhodospirillales bacterium | reverse complement strand
GGCGCGAAGCTCCACAAACCCCATCCCCTCCTGCAACAACTGCCCCCAGCTCGTCCTCGGCGGCTGCACGCCCAACCCCAGGAAACTCAGCGCCGACAACCCCAGTATCGCGTCCCCCAGCAGGAAAGTCCCATTCACCACCAGCAACCGCCCGATCACCGGCATCACATGGAACCGCGCCACATGCAGTTTCCCGGCCCCCAACTGCTCCGCCGCCAGCACGAAATCCCGCCCGCGCAGCGCAAAAGCCTCGCCGCGCACCAGCCTGGCCAGCGACGGCCACGCAACAAACCCGATCAGCAGCACCAGCGAGGCCCCGTCCAGCGCCACCAGGGACGAAAGACAAACCAGCACCACCAGCGACGGCAACGCCAGCACCGCATCCAGCAGCCGCATCATCACCCGGTCCAACCATTCCGGCCCCAGACCGGACGCCAACCCGTACGCCACCCCCAAAACGAACGCCAGCGCGGCCGCCGGCATCGCCACTTGCAGCGTCTCCGCGCCACCTTCGATCAGCCGTGCCAACTCGTCCCGTCCCAACGCGTCCGTGCCCATCGGGTGCTTCCACGACGGCTGCGCCAGCACATCCGGGTCCAGATGGAACGGGTCGATCCGCCAGAACTCGGGGCCCAGGAAACAGAACGCCACAAGAAGGAATAAAGGCCAGGGGCTGGAGGCGGAAGGCGTCAGGTTAGCAAGGCCAGGGCTCTGCCCTGGACCCGCTGGGGCCTGAGGCCCCAGACCCCCGATAGCGCTGCGCGGCTTCATCGTTTCCCCGGCGAAGCCATCGCATGATTTGAACTCTCAGGCGTCGCCGTCTCCCCCCAAGTAATGGGGGTCTGGCGCCTCAGGCCCCAGCGGGTCCAGGGCAGAGCCCTGGCCTTACGCAGCCGCGGGTCCAGCATCGCGTTCACAAAATCCGCCGCGAGATTTCCCACAATAGTTACTACCCCAACCACCAGAACGATCCCGATCAGCACGGGATAGTCCCGCGCCAGTGCACTGCGCCAGAGCAGCCAGCCCAGGCCGGGATACGAAAACACGCTCTCCACCACCACGCTCGCCGAAAACACCCCGGGCAGCGACAGCCCCACCAGCGTAACCAGCGGACGCACCGCGTTCGGCGCCACGTGCCGCAACAGGATGGCCGGAAACGCCAACCCCTTCGCCGCCGCCGTCCGCGCATACGGCCGCGCCAACTCGCCATCCACGCTCTCGGCAAAAAACCTTGCCAGGCTCGCATAGACAACCAGTGCGATCGTCACCGCCGGCAGCACCAGGTGCCGCGCGAAATCGCCAATCCCCGGCGCTTCAATCCGCAAATCGGCAATGCCCCCCGGAGGCAGCCACCCCAGCCACCCGGAAAACACCAGCACCAGCACCGTCCCGACGACGAAACCCGGCGTCGCGTACAGCAACACCTCGATCCCACCCAGCACGCGCCCGGGCCACGCGCGGTACCACGCCCCGTGCGCCAGCCCCCCCGCCACCGTCAGCAGCAGCCCAAAGCCGAACCCCACCCCCAGCAGCGCCGCGCTATTCCGCGCATAATCCGCCAGCAGCCCCGCCACCGGCCGGTTCAGCAAAAAACTATACCCGAGGCTGCCGCGCAGCAGGTGTCCCCACCACAGCAGAAATTGCTGCCACACCGGCACGCCCAGCCCAAGCTGCGCCGCCAGCAGCCGCGCCCGCGCCGGCGACACCCTGATCCCGAATATCGAATATTCCGGCCCGCCCGGGGCCGCATGCGCCAGAAAAAACGCCAGCGTCACCAGCAGCGCCAGCGAAAGCGCCGCCTCAATGCACCGTGCCGCCGCCCTTCGCCCCGCCGCATGCATCGTCACGCACCCATAATTCTTCCGGCGCCCAAAACCCCTGTGGATTGACGAACTTCTCCACACCCTGCAGCCGGTCCGCCACCAGCAGCGCGAACCCGCCCTCCGGCAGGATATTCACCGGCTGCTGCTGCGCCGCATAGTCCTCATACGCGAACAGCGCCTCATGCCCCGGCTCGTCGACGCTCGCCGCGATCAGCCGGTCCATCTCGGCGTCGGAGTATCCGCCCCCGACACTCCCGCCGGTATCCAAATTCCCGCTGCCGTCCGGCATGCCCAACAGCGTGTTCGCAATACAGATCGCCTCCCACCCGGAGCCCGCGTCGCCCAGCGTCGCGTTCAACTGGTTGAAACTCACCAGCCTGATATGCAGCGCGACCCCGACGGCCCGCAGATCCTGTTGCAGGCTTTGCAGCTCCAGCGCCCGCTCCGGCGTTTCCCCGCTCGCGGTCACGGTAAACTCCAGCCGCACCCCATCCTTCACCCGCACGCCATCGGGCCCCGGAACATACCCCGCCGCCGCCAATTCCGCCCGCGCGCCATCAGGATCGTACCGCACCGGCAGCGTCCCCGCCCGCGCCGCCGGACTGAGCCAGGTCGGCGGCTCCACCGGCACCGGCACCCGGTTTTCGTGACTGAACCCGTGGTAAACCACGCGCACGATGCGCGCCTGGTCGGTCGCCATCGTCAGCGCCCGTCGCACGCGGAGATCGCGCACAAATCGCACGCCATCGTTTTCAAAGTTGAACGCCATTTCCAGAAACCCGAACGGCTCCGGCAGCTTCAGCGCATAAAACCCTTTTGAGCTCTGCAATCGCCCCCACAGCGCGGTCGGCACCTGCGCCATGTCCAGTGCCCCCGCCTGCAACGACCGCAATGCGCTCGCCCCCTCCTGGAAATCCAGCACCAGCCGCGCCAGGTGCGCCGGCGCCCCGTCGTACAGGGGATTGGGCGTGAACGAGGCATACCGGTCCAGCCGCAGCGTCTGCAGCCGGAACGGCCCATCCACCACCCGCGCCAGCGCCGGATCGGTCTGCCGCCGCCACATTTCGTCCGCCCCGATATCGCCCCACACATGGCGGGGCAGGGGGGCAATCACCGAAAGCGCGTTCAGCGTGAACCATTCGGGGTTGGTTTTCCGCTTCAGCGAAAAATCCACGGTCCGCGCATCGACCGCCCGCACCGCCGCGAACCGCCCGGGTATGCCGCCCATGCCGGCATAGCCGAACTCGCCCCCCAGCCTGCCGATCCGCTCCCACGTGAACACCACATCGTCCGCGGTCACACTCGTCCCGTCGGACCAGTGCCACGGCTTCAGCACCACCCGCATGCGCGTATCGCCATCCAGCGCCGTCACGCTTGCCGCCAGCGAGCGCGCCTTGTCCTGCGTATCGTCCGCCCCCAGCCACACCAGCGGCCGGAACATCAGCAGCGTCGCCTGCAGATTGGCCGCCGAATTGCCCAGCAGCGGATTGATGCTGGTCACCGGGCTCGGGTCCGTCTGCCCCACCCCGTTCGGGATCACCGCAATCCCGCACGGCGCCGCCGCGGCCGGCACCGCCGGCGCGACGGCGAGCAGTGCCGCGCCGGCAATAACCGCCCTCAGCCTCGCCGCGATCAGAACCGCGCGGTGACCGTGAAGATCACGGTAAACGGCTGGCCCGGCAGCGCGTCGGAAAACTGTGGCGTGCATCCGTAATTGCTCTTGGCCATGCCGGCAAACGGCCCACTGGTAAAGTTGCCGCACGATGCCGGCGAGATCTGCTTGTAGAAATACTGGAAGTAACGCTGGTCGAACAGGTTCTGAATGTTCAAATCGAACTTGACACTCTTCAGCATCGGCAGTTGCGGCGTCGGCATCAGGTAGTTCATGTCGAGGTTGAACACCGCGAACGGACTGATCCCGCCATTCGGGTCATAGGTCGTGTCGCCCGCCGTGACGTTATAGTAAAGGTAGCGTTGCGCGATGCTCCCGGTCGCATTCCCGACCCCGGGAATGAACCCGACATTCTGGAATCCGTTCAGGGCGGACGTCGTCGCCTGCTTCCCGGTATAGAGCATGCCGAAGATCAGCCCAAACCGGTCGTCGTCCAGCAGCAGGCTGCTCTTCGTATAATCCAGACTCACATTGGCGAGCCAGTCGGGAATACCGGTATTCGGCGTGCCCTTTTGCGCGAGCCCGAACTGATCCTGGAAAATCGTCACGCTCGCCAGCGTGGTCTGCAGGTACTTCGCCAGCAGGTGCGAAGCCGTGGCATGCAGCTGGATATCCGGCATCACCTGCCAGGTAGCCGCCGCCTCCACCCCCTTGAACTCGCGCTGCCCGTCATTGGTATACAGCGCATCGCCGTTCATCGGCCCCGACTGGAACTCGAAGAACCCGAAATCGCGATCCACCTTCTGATAGAAATAATCGAGCGACAGCAGCAGCCGGGACGTGTCGTATTTCGCCCCCACTTCGTACATGTGCACGATCGAGGCATTCGGCGGCGTCCCCAGCAGGTTCGGGCTGAAATCCGTCGTCGGCGCATACAGCGCCGACTGCCCGGTGCTCGCGTACACCGTCGTTCCCGCCAGCGCCGGCAGCACCTTGTCGAAATCGTAGCTGACGTTCACGAACGGCAGATAGTCGCGATCCCATTTGGTCTGCTTGAAGTAGCCGTAATTGCTGGTGCCCGTGCCGAGCACCGCCGGCGCCAGGCTGCTGCCGAATATCTGGCTGCCGACAAAGCTGGAATAGGTCCCCTCCAGCGTCAGGCCGGGCGTCACGTGCAACGTGTTGTCGAGCAGATCGATCTTGTCCTGCCCATAGACCTGGTAGATCGTGCGCTGCGTTCCACCGTCATAGCCGGCCGCGAGATTGTTCGCCGTAATGGGGATGTTCGGTGTGCCCCACAGATAGGTCGGCGAATTCGGCTGCGTTTCCTTGGCAACCAGGCCGCCGATCTTGATCGTATTGTCGATACCGTAAATCTCCGGCGCAATGATCGTCGCCCGCGGCTGAATGCCATAGGTGTCGTTATGCGTGAAGGCGATCTGCGCATTCAGGCCGCACGGGTTCGCCGCTCCCATGGCAAACCACTGGTTCGAAATGCTCAGCGGGCAGCCCTTGGATCCCGGAGGGAAATACTGGTTGGGGTTGTACCGGTATTGCTGGCCGTTATAGAACGTCCCGAAATAATACGGCGGCGCTATCGGGTTGCCGTCCGCATCCATCGGGCTCGCCGGCCCGTAATTGCCGTTGTCGCCGAAACCCGCCGGGTTCTGCACGAACGGCGCCGCCCCGTTGATGATATTCGGGTTCGGCGCGCCCGGCGGCGTGAACAGGTTGATATTGCCGTAGCCTTCCAGCGCCGAATCGGAATTCAGGTAGAACGCCGTCACCCCCACGCTGAGGTTGTCGTTGACATAAGTGTCATCCTTGAGGATCACCGACGTATAATCGTTGTCCTGGCTCTGGAACACCAGGTTCGGCGCGTAATTGCTGAACGCCCCGTATTTGTTCAGGTACGGAACCGGCGTCGGCTCGTTCTGGATCAGCCCGTTGCCGGTATTGTACAGCACCGAAAACTGGAATTTCGACAGCCCATCGTCGTATGGCTTGTCGAACGCGAACTCCATGTTGTTGTACCGCGCCGGCGTATAATCGATGAACCCCGCGGTCTGCAGGTTGGAATATTGCAGCAGCATCTTCGCCGCGTTGTCGCCGGTGCCCAGAAAGCTGTCCAGCGCCCCGCTATTCAGCGTAAAACCCTCATTGTATGTCTGGAACGACCCGACCGATCCAAATACATCCAGGTAGAAATCGTTGCTCGGCCGCTTGCTGGCATACGCCACCGTGCCCCCGATCGTGCCGAACGTGCCCTTGTCGGGATATGCGACGCCCGGATAAATCGATACCCCGTCGATCTGGTCAAGGTTGAAGTAGCCGCCGATATTGTTCTGCAAATACGCGCCGGTGCCGCCGTTCAGCAAATCCTGCATCGGCACCCCGTCCAGAGTCTGCGCGGTCTCCAGCCCGCGCGTGCCGCGAATCGACAGCACCGGTTCGTTATTGCCGATGCCCTGCTGGTACACATAAACCGAAGGCGCCTGGCGCAGCAGCGTCGCGATGCTGCCGCCCACACCGGTCGAGAGAATTTCCTTTTGCCCCAGTTCGGTCACCGCCGACGGCGAATTCTTCTCCTTCAGCAAGCGCTGCCTGGCCTTCACCATCACGCTCTCGCTCTGCAACGTCGTGCCCGCCTGGCCCAACGCCAAATTCACTTGCGCGGGCGTCGCACTCTGGCCCGCGTCGGCGGCCCGCGCACCCGGCACGCTCGCTGCCGCCAGAATTGTGCAAGCGCCGGCCGCCATCAGCCGGGTCCTCAAGGACGGAATGGTCGTCATGCCCAGGTTTTCCTTTCTATACTGCAACGCATCCGCTGGTGCGCGATGCGCGCGCCGATAGCGGAGTGGCCGACATATATTCAGGCTGCGGCAGCCGATGACCGGTCCGCCGCTTTACGCACATCGCCCCGACGCCGTGGCCGCAAGCACGATTCCCACACGCCCCGTTGCGGCGAACATGGTGCGGTGCATCGTACGCCAGCTTCAAGCGTCAAACTGCAACATCGTTCCAGCGCCCCGTTGCACCTGTGATCACAATGCAACATGCCGCCCCGGGACGCCGCCATAGTCGCCGCGCCAACGGACAGCTACCTTGACGAACCCTCACGGAGCGTCCCGAGTGCCACCAGCCGCACCACGACCGGACCCGCGTATCGGCGTCCTGCTGCGCCAATCAGCCAACTTGCGCGCCGAGGGTCGTCTGGCCGAAGCCGTCGCACCCTTGCGCCAGGCCGCGCAACTCGCACCCGCCAGCGCGCCGATCCAGCACGACCTCGGCCTGCTGCTGCTCAGTCTCGGCAACCCCTCAGCCGCACTCAGTCATTTCGACAAGGCCGTCGCTATCGATCCGGCATTCGGCGCGGCACATTTCCGCCGCGGCATCGCCTTGGAAATGCAGCTTCTGCCCGGCGCCGCCGAAGCCTATCGATGCGCAATCGAATCCGGCTTCGCCTCCGCGGAATTGTTCTCCCGCCTGGCCGCCCTGCTGCATCAGGCCGGCCGGCGCGATGACGCCGCCCCGCTTTATCGCCACGCCGCGTCACTCGCGCCCGGCAGCCCGGCCGCACTGATGGATGCCGCCCGCGCCGCGCTGATCGACAACGATATCGACGAAGCCGAGCCGCTTCTGCGTCAGGTGCTCGCCCGCCAGCCCGATGCCGCGTCGGCGCGCGGCCATCTCGCCCACATATTGCGCGCCCGCGGCGATTTCGCCGCCGCCGCCGCCGAACTCGAACAGGCGATCGCGAGCCGTCCCGAATTCATCGGCCTCTACGACGACCTCGTGCAGGCCCGCGGCGGCGCGGACCCCGCCCTCGTCGCCCGCATGCGCGCGGCATCCACGCAGCACGCTCCCCTCCCGCAACGAATAAAGCTGCATCTCGCCCTGGCCAGGGCGCTCGACCATGCCGGCGACTACGCCGAAGCCGCGGCCGAACTGCAAAACGCCGACGCATTGCGCGCCATCGACAACCCGTTCGACCGCGCGGCCCTCGCCCGCCAGCATGACCAGATCGTTGCGCTTTTCACGCAAGCCTACATGGCATCCCCGTATCACCACGGCAGCCCGTCCGACCTGCCAATCCTCATCGTCGGCATGCCGCGATCCGGCACCACGCTGCTGGAACAAATTCTCGCCAGCCACCCCGCCGCCGCCGGCGCCGGCGAGGTGCATTTCTGGGAAGCCCAGGGCCGCGCCTTCCTGCCCGCCGCCGATCCGCGCTTAGGCGCCGACCTGCGCGCGGTCGCCGGCGCCTATCTCGCGAAATTGCAACGACACCGCCCCGCGGCAAGGCACGTCGTCGACAAGATGCCGTTCAATTTCCGCTGGGCGCCGCTGATCCATCTGGCATTTCCCAACGCCCGCATCATCCATTGCCGTCGCCATCCCGCCGACACCTGCCTCTCCATCATGTCGAACGACCTGGTAGCAAGCCCCAGTTTCTCCGCCAGGCGCGACGACCTGCTGTTCTTCTACCGTATCTACCAGCGCCTCGCGGCACACGCCCGCGCCCTGCTGCCACCGTCGGTCTTCCTCGAACTGAACTACGAGGAATTGGTCGCCGACCCGGAACAACAGATCCGCGCCTTGCTGGATTTCTGCGGCCTCCCCTTCGACCCGGCCTGCCTCGCGCCCGAACGCAATCGCCGCGTGGTGCTCACCTTCAGCCAGTTCCAGGCCCGCCAGCCAATCACCGCCGCTGCGTCCGGCCGATGGCGTCGTTACGGCGATTGGCTACGCGATTTCGCTTCCCTGGAAAAAAAAGGCTAGGGGCTCTGCCCCTAGGACCCCGCTGGGGACAAGTCCCCAGACCCCATTTAGCGCTGCGCGGCTTTTCATCGTCTCCCCGGCGAAGCCAGTACCGGCCTAAACGCTTCGCCATTTCCCCCAATAAGTGGGGGTCTGGGGCCTCAGGCCCCAGCGGGTCCAGGGCAGAGCCCTGGCCTTCCCAAAACGAAAAAGGCCGGAGCATCGCCCCGGCCTAATCCAAAAACCCAAATCTCGCAGCGGCCCGGCCAACCGGCCGGACCGCGCCGGAGTATCAGAACTTCACGCTCGTCTTGATGAACACGATGCGTCCGAAGATGTCGTAGATGTTCGGATCGGTATTGGTCGTTCCGTCGAACACGAACGGCGGCGCCTTGTCGAGCAGGTTGCTGACGCCGATCGTCGCCTGCATGCCGCGGTGCGTGTAGGTCAGGCCGATGTCGTGATAGAAAATCTCGGCCTCGCTCGTGTTGATGAACAGCTTCGGATTAACCGCGATCGGGTAGTTCTCCACGCCGCTGATGTAGCGCATTTCGTAGCTGAAGCTGAAGTCGCCGTAGTTCCACGTCAGCGTCGTGTTGTCGCGCTGGCGCGGATAGGCAAAGTTGCCGGGCGGGGCGGGAACCAGCAGGCCGGCCTGGCCGATGAACGGACCGTTCGGCAGGTTCTGGAACTCGTAGTCGAACAGCAGCTGCATGTCGCTGGTCAGCGTCAGCGAGCCGTAACCGGACGGCAGCAGGTAGGTGTAGTTCAGCCCGAGATCCATACCGTCGGTCTTCGTCACACCCAGGTTCTGTTCGGTGCCGACCACGGTGCCCAGCTGCTGCTGCGCCACGCGCGGATTGATCAGGCTACAGAACGAGGGCGAGCTGCCGGTGTAGCAGCCGTCCAGGATGTCCTGGGTATCGACCGACCCGATGCTGTTCTCGATCTTGGTGCGCCAGTAATCCGCCGTGAACGAAAGCCGCGGAATGAACGGCGGTTCGATCACGGTGCCGATCGTTTCCGTGCGCGCCGTTTCCGGCGTCAGGTTCGGGTTGCCGCCGGTGATCGTCTGCACCTGCGTATTGCCGTTCTGCGAGAACGTATTGACGTCGATGCCCTGCGAAGCGCAGCGCGCCGCCGCGATCCCGGCCTTCGAACCGTACTGGTTCTTCTCGTACGACGCCACGCAAGGATCGATGGCGGTGTTGAAGCTCAGCGCCTGGCCGCCGAACAGCTCCTGCACGCTCGGCTGGCGGAACGCGTCGCCGATATTGCCGCGGAACCGGATGCCGTCGAACGGCGTGTAGTTGAAGCCTGCCTTCCAGGTCTGGCCGGCGCCGAAGGTGTTGTAGTCGTAGAACCGGCCGCCGAGGTTGATATGCAGGTCCTTCGCGAACGGCAGGTTGGCCAGGATCGGGATCTTCAATTCGCCGTACAGCTCGGTCACGCTGAACGCGCCCTTGGTCGATTGCTGCGCGTTCTCCAGCGTCACGCCACTGCTGACCAGGTTGTCCGGGTTATACTCGCCGAATTCACGCCGGTGCTCGGCGCCGATTTCCAGGCCCAGCGGACCATAAGGCAGGTCGTAGAGCGTATTGTTCGAAAGGCTGCCGCCGAACGTGCGCAGCGTGAAGGTCGAGGTCGCCTTCTCGTTGAACCGCGCATAATCCACGCCGGCCTGGCTGATCGAGCCCGGCCCGAACGGATTGATCAGCACGCAGCCCGCCGCCGCGTTACAAACGCTCGGGTCGTACACGCCGCTCGTGGTCGGATCGACGGTATCCGCGTCCGGCGGGGTCGCCTTGAAGCCGACTTCCTGTTCCAGCTTGGCGAAGTTCACTTCGTTCGTGTTGGTCAGGACGTTGTCCGATTCGCCGTACTGGAAGAACGTCTCGTAATCCCACCCGTAACCCAGGCTGCCTTCCAGGCCGGTATTGATCTGGAACGTGTCGGAACTCGATCCGCTGACGCGGTTGCCGAATTCGGCGACGCGCTTGTTCAGGTCAACGGGGCCCTGGGTGGGTCCGAACAGCGCCGACAGGTAAGGGTTGCCCGCCGGAATCACCCACGCGTCCGGCACCGCCGCCGTCAGGCCGCCGGTGACGGGCTGCGGCGCAAGGGACGCCTCAGTCGTCTTGTGCGTGAAGTAGGTCTCCACGAAACCGGTGATGTTGTCGTTGAAATCATACCGGCCGGTGCCGGCGAAGCTTTCACGCTCCAGCGCCTGCGACAGGTACTGGTCCTGGCCGAAATCGAACCGCTGGTTGCCCGCGCCGGTGAACGGAACGAACTTGCCGGTCTTCGGGAAGAACTCGGCGCCGTCGGGCAGGAAGCTGCCCTTCGAGTTGCTGTCGTCGAACAGGATGCCGTTCGGCGGAATGCCGGAAGCGAGCTTGCTCGGGCTGCCCACGTTGTTGTTGCCCTGCACCGGCACCGCCCAGCTGCGGTCCTTCTGAAACACCGGTGCCTGGTTCTCGTAATCGACGCTCAGCGTCACGTTGCCGCGGTCGAAATTGGCGCCCGTCGTCCCGCTGATATTGCCGGTGCGGTCATCGCCCGCTTCCGTCGCGATCGACCCGTTCACGTGGATTTCGGTGCCGGAGAAATTCTTCTTCAGCTTGATGTTGACCACGCCGGCCACCGCGTCCGCGCCGTACACCGCCGAGGCGCCGTCCTTCAGCACTTCGATGCTTTCCACCAGCGCCAGCGGAATGTTGTTCAAATCGACGCAGTCGAACCCGAAGCTGCCGGTGTGGACAAAGCGCCGTCCATTCACCAGCACCAGGGTGCGTGCAATGCCGAGGTTGCGGATATCCGTGCAGCTCGCGCCGTCGCCGCCGTTATTGGTGACGCCGTAAATGCCCGAGGTGCCGATCGACGGCAGCTTCTGCAGCACGTCTTCGATCGTCTGCGCGCTGGACTTGGCAATTTCCGCCGCCGTCACAACCGTCACCGGGTTTTCACTGGTGGCGTTGCTGACCTTCAGGCGCGAACCGGTCACCACGACCTCTTCGGTGCTGGTCGCAGGCGGGCTCGTCCCGGTAATCTGCGCCCAGGCCCGGGTCGGCCCTGCCGCCACGGCCACCAGGCTGCAGGCGGCCGCCAAAAGCAGCCTTTGGCGGTAAGAATTTGCAGCGATCGTCATGCTTGTCCCCAACCCAGATGTTGCGGCCAAAAACCGGCCCCGCTCGCGCGGGCCCGGCGGCCAAGAGGCACGGTGGCAACGCCGGAACCCCACCCGCAAACAACGCCGCCGCGGCTTTTCCCAGCCGGCGGAAGCGGAGCGGTTGCAGCGCCCGACGCGCCAGAACAACCCGTGATGAACGGGACTTTGCCGTCGTGTAACGCGGCTGCGCAAGGCGTCACGGGGGTTAGCGCTATGTAACCGCCACGGCGTAGTGATCACTTTGCCACAGTCCGCCGGCGCGCCCCGAACCCCCACCAACGAGCCCGCGGTTTCGCCCGCCCCAGCCAACGCCGCAGCGCAAAACGCCTAACCCCTTCAAATACCCGTGGATTTGCCGTCAGCACCCGCGCCCGTGCGGCCCCGCGTGCCGCCCACGCCCCGCGCCACGCGGTCCGCATCCGCAACGGCGCCGCCTGCAACCTCCCGGGAATTTGTTGCGGCACGCCAAACCGATCCAAGCCTTTGGGGGACGAAACTGCCCCTGTGCCCGCCGGCCAAGTTGACGGCCCCGCCCGCCACGTGGTTCAGCCCCGCTGTCGAACACACACAACGCCGCCTCCACCGGCCGCGCTCAATGGCCGCACGCAACGGCCGCACGCAGGGAAATCGCCAATTTGATCACAAATCCGCCGGCCCGATCGCCGGAAGCAACCTTCCTTGGCCATCCGGTCGGCCTCTCGGTGCTGTTCGGCACAGAGCTCTGGGAACGTTTCTGCTACTACGGCATGCGCGCCCTGCTCACACTCTACATGGTCAAGTTCCTGTTCGTGGACGGCCGCCCCGAACACGTCCTCGGCTACGCCGCGGTCAAATCCGCGTTCGAGTATTTCTCCGGCCCGCTCGACCGCGAACAGCTCGCCTCCCTGTTGTACGGTTCCTACACCGCCATTGCCTACCTTGCCTGCCTGCTCGGCGGCTTTGTCGCCGACAATTTCCTCGGCCAGCGCCGCGCCGTCCTGCTCGGGGGCGTCACCATGGCGGTCGGCGAGTTCCTGCTGGCCCAGCCGGCCCTATTCTTCGTCGGCCTGCTCGTCCTGGTATTCGGCAACGGCTTCTTCAAGCCGAACATCTCCACCCAGGTCGGCGGCCTTTACAAACCCGGCGATACCCGCATCGATTCCGCCTATTCGATCTTCTACGTCGGCATCAATCTCGGCGCCCTGATCGCCCCCCTCGTCACCGGCCGCGCCGCCGGCATCGACGGCAACGATCCCCACTATTCCTGGGGCTTTGTCGCCGCCGGCATCGGCATGCTGTTCGCCCTCGCCATCAACCTGGCCGGCCGCCACACCCTGCCGCCGGACGTGCGCGGCCGCCGCCTGCAATCAGCGGAAGCGCACGCCCCGCTCACCGCCCTCGACAAGCGCGCCGTCGTCGCCCTCTGCGTCGTCGCCCTGCTCAACGTCTTCTTCTGGGGCTGCTACGAACAGCAGGGCATCCCGATCGCCCTGATGGCCGCCGACAACAGCAACCTCTCCGCCCCCTTCGGCACCCATATCGGCATCGCCGACGTCCAGTCGTTCAACCCGTTCTTCATCTTCGCGCTGACCCCGATCATCATCGCCATCTGGCGCTGGCAGGCAAAACGCGGCGCCGAGCCCTCGCCGGTGCTGAAAATGGCCGTCGGCTGCGCCTTCACCACCGCCGCCTTCGCCCTGCTGATCATCCCCGGCTTCGCCATCGACGCCGGCGGCAAACCCACCTGGCTCTGGCTGCTCGGCGCCATGGCCGTGCTGACCGTCGGCGAGCTCTATCTGTCCCCCGTCGGCCTGTCCCTGTTCAGCAAGGCGGCACCGGCGAAGCTGGCGTCCCTGATGATGGCGGTGAACTTCCTGTCCAACGCCGGCGGCAACTACCTCGCCGGCTACCTCGGCACCTTCTGGGACAAGATGCCCAAATCCCACTTCTTCATGATGATCGCCGCCATCGCCGGCGCCACCGCCGTCGCGATCTTCCTGCTAAGCTTCGTCCTGCGACCCGTGCTGAAGGCCCGCATGGAGCAGGCATGAACAAAAGGCCAGGGGCTCTGCCCCTGGACCCCGCTAAGGACAAGTCCTTAGAACCTGCTTATTCAGTCGGAGGACAAGGAGGGGGGCAACGAGTGCGTGCCCACGCACTCGCTGCCCCCCTCCTTGTCCTCCGACAAAAATAACGGGGGTCTGGGGCCTCAGGCCCCAGCGGGTCCAGGGCAGAGCCCTGGCCTTCCTTCCGCCATCATCATGATCTCAATCGCGCGACAAAACAAACCAATATCCACTTCGAACCGCTGGTCCACATCCTGGCCATCGGTCGCCGCGAACACGTAGCCCGCCTCTTGCCGCAGCGCCGTTGCGATCCCGCTTTGCAAAAAACTCGGATGCCGCGAGGTGCCGCGCAGCCCGCACACCTGTGTGCCGGCCGCCGCGAACACCGAGTTATGCAGCCCGCTGCCATATTCGCCCGCCAGCACCCGCACGCCGGAAAACAATTCGATCTGTTCCGCCACCGTCAGCGTCTCCGGCTGCACGATCTCGAACCCGGCATTGCGCGCCGCCGCTTCCACGGCCTCGCGGTTCAGCGACTGCCGCCGCGGCGGCGCCCCGGCGCGCGACAGATACACATGCGGGCGAACCGGTCCCGCGCCGCGCCGCGCCCGCCCTGTCCAGAACGCAGTCGCATCGGAAAAACACGGTGCCAGGCGATTGCCCTCGCGCAGCCCGGTCGGCATCAGCAACAGATCGGCCCGCACCACCTCGGCGAAATAATCATACGCCACCAGCTGCTCGTCGCGCAGGCCGCACAATCGCAACAAGGTCAGTTCGAACGGCCGCAGATCCGGCGGCACCAGATAGCGCAGCGTCTCCAGCGCATGCCCCGCCTGCGCCAGCACCCACAGCCGCGGCAGGAAATCGGTCAGCCAATGGCCCCAGGTTTCGTGCGCCGGGCCATAAATCACCGCCAGCTTGCCCGCCACATGCCGCACCGGCGGATCGTCGTCGTTCAACCTGTCGCACACCGCCACCACATGGTGCCGCGGCTGCACGAACGCAGCAGCATGGAACGCCACCCCATCCTTGATCGCAATGCCGGTCGGCGCCACCAGCCCATCCTCGATCGCGTAGCACCCGACGCCAGGCGTATCGATCTGGCCGAAGATCTCCCACAGCACCGTTTCGTTCGCCGGCCCAAGCAGGAAACTCGGCGGCCGCATCGCACTCCGCCCCGCCGCTCCCACCTCGGCAAACCCCAGCGCCGGAAGCAGCCCTGCCGCCCGATGCTCGCCAATTTCCCGAATGTCGCGCACCAGGGGCATGCGGCCACCATGGTCCGGTGGCGGCGCGGGGGATAGCCCGGGATGAAGAAGGCCAGGGGCTCTGCCCCCGGACCCCGCTGGGGACAAGTCCCCAGACCCCATTTAGCGCTGC
>JAATGE010000670.1 GCA_015654825.1 Rhodospirillales bacterium | reverse complement strand
GGGCTCTGGCCCTGGACCCCCGCTGGGGCCGTAGGCCCCAGACCCCATTTACTAAGGCTGCTTCAGGGGAACGGGGTCTGGGGCCTACGGCCCCAGCGGGTCCAGGGCAGAGCCCTGGCCTTCCTCCCTTCCCCTACGCGCCCAAATTCACAATCTTAACCCGCCTATTCTGCGGCTCAGGCGTCTGCTCCGGCGTCGGCACCAGCAAATCGTCCTGGCCCACGCCGACGGCTTCCAGCTTGGCCGCCTCCACGCCGAACTTCTTCTCCCGATAGGCCGCCACGGCCTCGGCGCGCTTTTGCGACAGCGCGCGGTTGGCGTCCGCCTGGCCCACCGTATCGGTGTGGCCCTCTACGCGGAACCGAAACCCGCTGAGGTCGCTGCTGGTCAGCGCGTGCCCCAGCGCATCCAGCGAATGCTCGGCGGACGCGCTCAGCGACGCCGAGCCGGTCGCGAAATTGACCGTCAGGTTCACCGACGGCGAGCTGGCGGCCGCCGCGGGCGCCGGTGCGGGGGTTGCCGGGCGAATGCCGCGTGTCGTATCGGTCAGCTGGCCGGCACTCGGCTTCAGGCTGTTGATGATGTCCTCGGCGGAAGGCGTCGGCTGCGCGACCGCGGCCTGCCCCGCCATCAGCAGGAGTCCGCAGGCCGCTAAAGCGATAATGCGCATGGCAATACCTCTCGATGTGAAACCAGCTTGGCAGCTAGCACAGTGACACCGAGTGTCCCAAACGCAATAACCGGGGGCCGGGGCCTAGTGGCCCCAGCCGGTCCACGGCCGGAACCCCTGGCCTTCCTGGCCCGGCTTACGCCCCCAGATTAACCACCTTCACCGCCCGGTTCCGCGGCTCCGGCGTCTGATCGGGCGTCGGCACGATCAGGCTATCGGAACCAAGCCCCACCGCCTGCAGTTTATCCGCGGACATGCCGAACTTGCTCACCAGGAACGCCGTTACCGCCTCCGCGCGCTGTTGCGACAGCGAGCGGTTGGTGTCGGGATTGCCGACCGTGTCGGTATGCCCCTCCACCCGGAAATGAAATCCGCTGAGGTCCGCGCTCGTCAGCGCGCGACCAAGCACGCTCAGCGTCCGTTCCGCCGCCGGTGTCAGCGTCGCGGAGCCAGATTTGAACTCCACCGTCAGGCTGACGGCGCGTTCGCCGCTGCTCGCGGCCGGAGCCGCGGTTTCCATCCGCGCGGTCGCCCGGGTAATCGCCGGTTCGGATGGGGTCGTCGGCGCCACAATGGCCGGACGAATGCCGCGCGTCGGGCCAGTCAGCTGGCTCGCGTTCGGCTTCAGGCTGTTGATGATGTCGTCGGCGGACGGGGATTGAGCGCGCGCGGCGGTGCCGCCTGCCACTAAAAGGGCCGCCGCTGCCAAGCAAATGATACGCATGGTGTGCACCTCTCTAATGGGCCTGCCGTTACCACAAACATCGCTCCGCCGCCTAGCCACGCGGTGCCCCTCCGATGAATTTGCAAAAGTTTTTTGGTTCTTTTTTTCAAAAAAGAACAAGAAAAAGAACTTCTTTTTGAAAAAAGAAGCAAAAACTTTTGTTCATCTTGCCTGTGCCACGCGCCGGCAGCCGCTTCCGCTTGCGCTAACAAGGCTTTAAACGGAGAGGGCAGACAGCACGGGGGGTTGCCGGATGCCATTTAAAGTATGGGCCAGCACCCATAACGGCACCGTGCGCAAGCATAACGAGGATACGTTCGTCAGCCGGCCGGATATCGGCCTCTGGGCCGTTGCGGACGGCGCTGGCGGGCATGACGCCGGCGAGGTCGCATCCGGCATGTTGGCTGACGCACTCAGCGAAATTCCGCCGGCGCTCTCCGGGGTGGAACTGCTGAACACGGTGCGCGAACGCGTCGCGGACGTGCACGCGGCCCTGCTCGCCGAAGCGTCGCAGCGCGGCAGCGGCAGCGTCATCGCCTCCACGCTGGTGGTCCTGATGGTCCGCGGCGGCCATTTCGCCAGCCTCTGGGCCGGCGACTCGCGGGCCTACCTGCTGCGCGGCGGCGTCATGCAGCAGGTCACCCGCGACCACAGCCTCACCCAGGAACTGGTCGACGCCGGCGCCATAACCGCAGAGCAGGCCGAGCATCATCCACAAGCAAATGTGATCACACGCGCCGTCGGCGGCGGCGACGACGTGCTCGAACTGGACAAGGTCACCGGCGCGCTCGAGGCCGGCGACCGTTTCCTGTTATGCAGCGATGGCCTGTCCAAGGAGCTCGATGAGGCAACGCTCGCCACGCTGCTGGCCGCGGATGCGGGCGAGGGACCCGCGGAGGCGCTGATCGCCGCCGCGGTGACGCACGGCGCCCGCGACAACGTCACCGCCCTGGTGGTCGATGTCCGCGACGTGACCGGGGCCGCCCTGGCATGAGTGCGCCGGAAAAGCTGGGCAAATACGAACTGCGTGGCACACTCGGTCGCGGCGCCATGGGCATCGTCTATGACGGCTGGGATCCGCTGATCGATCGCCGCGTCGCCATCAAGACCGTGCGCCTGGTCGACGCCGACGACGAGGAAACCGCCGAAGCCCTCGCCCGCTTCAAGCGCGAGGCCCAGGCCGCAGGCCGCCTGACCCACCCGAACATCGTCGGCGTCTACGATTACGGCGAAGTTAACGACATCGCCTTCATCGTCATGGAATTCGCCTCCGGCAAATCCCTGAAAACGCTGCTCGACGAACAGAAACGCCTGCCCCCGCGCGACGCCGTGCGGATCATGGAACAGGTCCTCGCCGGCCTCGCCTACAGCCACGCCCGCGGCGTCGTGCACCGCGACATCAAGCCCGGCAACATCATCATCGTCGAAGGCGGCCAGGTAAAAATCGCCGATTTCGGCATTGCGCGCATCGAAAGCAGCAGCATGACCTCGGTCGGCACCGTCATGGGCACGCCGGCCTACATGCCCCCCGAACAATTCCTCGGCGAGCCGGTCGACGCGCGCAGCGATCTTTACGCCGCTGGCGTAATGACCTTCCAGCTGCTGAGCGGCCAGCGCCCTTACGAGGGCAGCATGACCACGATCATGCAGAAAGTTTTGAACACGGAAACGCCGCCCCCGGTCTCCGCCCGCGGTGATGTGCCGTCCGCCTTCGATGCCGTAGTGGCCCGTGCAATGGCCCGCGCCCCCGCGGACCGTTTCGCCACCGCCGACGAGTTCGCCTCCGCCCTGCGCGCCGCCCTGGCCCAGTCCGCCCGAACCCCGGCGGCGGCACTGCCGGACGAGGACGATGACGCAACCGTGGTGGTCAGCGCCAAGCGGCCTCCAGCCGCCGCGGCGGCACCGCTGGCGCCAAAACCCGCGGCCACCCCGGCCAGGGAAGCACCGCGCACCGTCGCCCCGGCGGCAAAACGCGGCGGCCCAATGCCCTTGGTGCTCGCCGGCGTCGCGGTGCTGGCGGTCGCCGGCGCCGGCGGCGCGTTCATGTTCCTGCGCGGCGGCTCGCCACCAAAACCCGCATCGACAACCCCAACGCCAGCGCCGGCCTCCGCGAACCCCACGCCAGCCCCGACAACGTCGGCCCCCACACCGCCCGTCGCCAAACCTTCACCGCCGCCGCCCGATCCCGCCATCGTGGCGCCCGCGGTCGCCAGCGCCGCCGCCGCCGCATCCTGCACGCTGCTCACCACCAGCGTCAGTGCCGACGGCGTTCAGGTCGGCGGCTTCGCCGGCCGCGGCGAGGCGGAAACCGCCGCCCTGTCGTCAGTCGCGGCCGCATCCTCCGGCCTCGCCGTCGCCTGGCACGCCGGCACGCTGGATTCGAAATGGTGCGACTTGCTCGATGTACTGCGCCCGGCCGCCACCGCCGGAACAATCCAGCTCGCGCTGAGCGGCGGCAAGACCGTGCTGCACGACCGCGACCCGATCTGGCCCGACGTAACGGCGCCCGCGTTTCCGAACTGGCTCGTCGTCACCTACCTGACCCGCGACGACCGCTCGGCGCCGGGCCACGACCTGTTCGCCGTGCAGCTCTTTCCCAACCTGAAGGCCCGCGGCCACGCCTACGCCCCCGGCGAGGTCGTGCCGATCCGCAGCACAGACACGATCGGCCCGCCGTTCGGCACCGACCTGATCGTCGCCGTCGCTTCCTCCGGCGCATTATTTACCAAGGTACAGGCGCCGCAAACATTCGCCACCTACCTGAGTTCGTTGCGTGCTGCACTGAACGGCGCGGCACAGCGGAATGAAAAAGTCGCGGTGGGAATTATGACCGTGGAGACGCAGGAGGGGAAGTAGGCAGAAACAAAAGCACTTCTTTTTGAAAAAAGAAGCAAAAACTTTTGTTAATTAGGCAGTACCACGGCGCGGCAGGAACCGAAGCCAATCGATGCGGCGCCTGGCGCCTCGGCGCGGGCACGGAACAGAATCTCGTCGCCATCCTCCAGGAAGCGGCGGGTTTCGCCGTTCGGTAGCGCCAGGGGCTTGCGGCCGCTTTCGGTTAGTTCCAGCAGGCTGCCCAGACTGTCCGGCGTGGGGCCGGAAAGCGTTCCTGATCCGAACAAATCGCCGGGCCGCAAATTGCAGCCGTTGCTGCTGTGGTGTGCTACCAATTGTGAAACGGTCCAGTAGGCGTCCCGCGCATTGCCGCGCGACAGGCGATGCGGCTCGTCACCTGCTTCACGCATCCTTGGTGTCAGCAACAGCACTTCCAGCACCAGGTTCAATGCTCCCGCTTGCTGATCCGCGTCGTCCCACAGATAGGGCAGGGGACGCGGATCGCCCTCCGGCCGCGCCGCCTGCGCGATACGGAACGGCGCCAGTGCCTCAGGCGTAACGATCCACGGCGAAATCGTGGTGGCAAAGCTCTTGCCCAGGAACGGGCCCAGCGGCTGATATTCCCACGCCTGCACATCCCGCGCGGACCAGTCGTTCAGCAGGCAAAACCCGGCAATGTGCTCGCAAGCGCTCCCGATCGGGATCGGCGCACCCGGTTCGTTCCCAGGACCAATCCAGATACCAAGCTCCAGCTCATAATCCAGATTGCGGCACGGCCCGAAATCCGGCTCCGCCTGGCCCGCCGGCTTGCGCTGCCCACTCGGCCGCCGAAACGGCACCCCCGACGGAACCACGCTGGAGGCACGCCCATGATAGCCGATCGGCACATACTTGTAGTTCGGCAGCAGCGGCGCATCCGGCCGGAACAGTTTTCCCACCGCCATGGCGTGGTGAAGGCCCGCGTAAAAATCGGTATAATCGCCGATCAATGCCGGCAGATGCAGCGTGCACGCGCCAGCGTCATGCAGCAGCGCCTCCGCCTGCGGCTCCGCCGCGCTGCCCCGCGCCAGAATGCCTACGAGTGCGAGGCGCAGTGCGCGCCTCGGCCTCGCACCGAGCGCGAGCAGGGCGTTTAGAGTGCCGCCTTGCGCTGCCTGCGCGGCACGCAGTGCGTCACCGGCGAGGAGCCCGTGCACGGCGCAGGCGGCCAGATCAAGGATATGGTCACCGATCGCGACGCCGGCGCGCCTTTCGCCGTTTAGCGGCGCGAAGACGCCAAGTGGCAGATTCTGGATTGGGAAATCCGGATGATTGTTGGCATTGGTGACCCAGCTTTGCAGCGCCGGATCGTGCGTGGAATCAAGCTCGATCATTGTTGTTTCCCAAAAAATCAACTGGCGACAAGTCCCCGGACCCCTTCGCTTACACTCGAAGTCGAGGTCGGCCGCGGAACAAATAAAATTGGGGTCTGGGGCCTAAGGCCCCAGCGGGTCCAGGGCAGACCCTGGGCCTTCCTTCCCCTCGAGCCGCCGTTCCAGCCCCCGCCAGAAATCGACGTAATCCTTCTGCAATTCCGCCAGCCCAGCCGCCCAGGCCGTCACCCGCTGCGGCAGGAACGTTTCGAACATGAACGCCATCGTCCCCTCCAGCTTGCGCGGCCCAAGCTGCGCCGTGCTGGCGGCTTCGAACGCCTCGGTATCCGGCCCGTGCGGCAGCATGCAGTTATGCAACGAAAACCCACCCGGCAGAAACCCCTGCGGCTTCGCGTCATAGGCGCCATAGATCAAGCCCATGAACTCGCTCATGATGTTCATGTGATACCACGGCGGACGGAACGTATTCTCCGCCACCATCCAGCGATCCGGAAAAATCACGAAATCGACGTTCGCGGTGCCCGGCGTCCCCGTAGGTGCCGTCAGCGTCGTGAAGATCGAGGGATCGGCATGGTCGAACAGCAGCGGCCCCACCGGCGAGAAATTGCGCAGATCATACTTGTAAGGCGCATAATTCCCGTGCCAGGCCACCACATCCAGCGGCGAATGATCCAGATTAGTCACCCACAGCGCCCCGCCCCATTTGACCGTAAGCCGGCACGGCTCCGTCCGATCCTCGTAGGCCGCGACAGGGGTTTTGAAATCGCGCGGGTTGGCCAGGCAGTTCGCGCCGATCGGGCCGCGGTCCGGCAGCGTCAAATGGCCGCCGTAATTCTCGCACACATAGCCGCGCGCCGTCCCGCCCAGCGGATCCGCCGCGAACTTCACACCGCGCGGAATAACCACGATCTCGCCCGGCCCCGCCTCGATCACACCGAATTCGGTGCGAAACCGCAGCGCGCCCTGCTGCGGCACGAACAGCATTTCGCCGTCCGCGTTATAAAAAACATCGTCCGGCATGCCGCGGTTGGCGAGATAGATATGCGCCGCCATGCCGGTGCGCGCGTCCGCATCGCCCGCGGTCGTCACCGTATGCATGCCCTCGATCACTGTCAGTTCGTCGGCCGGCACAGCCACGGGACTCCAGCGCAGCGGCTGGATCGGCAAATCCACCTCCACGCACGGCGCGGTGCGCCAGAAGCCCGCATCGGCCTTCGTGAAGCGGCCCAGATGGCGCACGCTCGGCCGAATACGATACAGCCAGCTACGCTGGTTGCTGGCCCGCGGCGCCGTGAACGGCGACCCGCTGAGCTGCTCGGCGTACAAGCCGTAAGCGCAACGTTGCGGCGAATTGCGGCCGATCGGCAGCGCACCCGGCAGCGCCTCGCTTTCAAAGCCATTACCGAAACCCGACTGGTAGGGCAGGGCGGCCTGCCCGGCATCGGCGGGGCGGAAGGGAGCGTTCATCGGCTTCTCCGGCAATTTCCGGGGCGGCGATCGCCGCCAGGGTCGGGACCGGGGGATATCAGGTCGCCCACGCCGTTGCCATACTGCGCGCCGGCAGGGAGGTGCGCATGGCGCGGCTGGCAGGAAAATCGATCGTCGTCACCGGCGCAGGCAGCGGCATCGGCCGCGCGGCCTGCCTGCTGTTCGCACGCGAAGGCGCCCAACTCGTGGCGGTCGATCGCAGCGAAGCGGTTCGCGATACCGTGGCCTCGGTCCGCGCCGCCGGCGGCACCGCGGAGGCCGTCGAAGCCGACGCCGGCCGCGAACCCGAAGTGCGGGATTTCATCGCCCTGGCCGTGTCGCGCTACGGCCGCCTCGACGGGGTCTGGGCAAATGCCGGCATCAGCGGCGGCCGCGTCGCACTGCACGACCAGACGCCCGAACACTGGCTGGAAATCCTGCGCATCAATCTGATCGGCCCGTTCCTGGCCGTGAAACACGCAACGCCGATCATGATCGGGCAGGGCGCCGGTGCCATCGTCTGCACCGCCTCCGTCGCCGCCCTGAAAGCCAACGCCAGCGGACACCCCTACGCCGCCAGCAAAGCCGGCGTGGTCAGCCTGGTGCAAACAACCGCCTACACGCTGACCGGCACCAACGTGCGCATCAACGCAATCTGCCCCGGCCTGATCGAAACCGGCATGACCAAGCCGATCTTCGACATGGCGCACGACCGCGGCACCACGGCAAAAATCGGCCAACTCAACCCGCTGCAACGCGCCGGCCAACCCGAGGAAGTCGCAGCCATGGGCCTGTTCCTGCTCAGCGACGAGGCCTCGTACGTAAACGGCCAGGCATTCCCGGTAGATGGCGGCCTTTCGGCATCGTTGCCGTATGCGGGCAAGCCGCCATAAGGCTAGGGGCTCTGCCCCTAGGACCCCGCTGGGGCCTTAGGCCCCAGACCCCAATTTTGTTGGTTCCGAGACTGGCACTGGCACCGAGCCTATCGACGCCATCCAGCAGCCCGCCCCCATTGGCCCCG
>JAATGE010000440.1 GCA_015654825.1 Rhodospirillales bacterium | reverse complement strand
GGTTCGGCTGGTCGCGGGAGCCGATCGTGGAAATGCTGATCCCGAGCACCGTGGATGATACGCTGACGCCGCCGGGGCAACATGTGGCCAGCCTGTTCTGCCAGCAGGTCGCGCCGGAACTTGCCGGGCTTTCCTGGGCGGATGCGCGCGAGGAGGTGGCGGACCTGATGATCGAAACGGTGACGCGGTTCGCACCAAATTTCCGGCAGTCGGTGTTGGGGCGGGTTTCCCTGTCGCCCGCGGACCTGGAGGAGAAATTCGGGTTGATCGGCGGGGACATCATGCATGGCAACATGTCGCTCGATCAGCTTTGGGCGGCGCGGCCGATCCTGGGCCACGGGAGTTACCGGGCACCGATCGCGGGGCTTTACATGTGCGGCGCGGGCACGCATCCGGGCGGCGGGGTTTCCGGCATGCCGGGGCATAACGCAGCGCGCGAAATCAGCCGCGACCATGACCGCGGCGTGCGGTGGCGGCTGGCGCTGAGGGGTGAATGATGCGCAACGGACTATCGCGGCTCATCGCCGGTTTCGTTTTGCTGGCGGCGCCGGCGGCGGCGGAAACCAGTTACGTGCACGCCGGACGGCTGGTGGATGTCGTGCATGGCACGGTGCTGGTCAACCAGCTTATCCGGGTGAAGGACGGACGCATCGAGGCGGTGACGAAATGGGTGGCGGCGCCGACCGACGGTGCGGTCACCGACTGGTCGCACTACATGGTGCTGCCGGGCTTGATCGACATGCACACGCACATTGCCGATTGGGAGCAGACCAGCAACGACGCGGAGGCGCTGCTGCATTCTGCGCAGGACGTCGCATTGGTGGGCGCCGCGCATGCGCGCAAGACGCTGCGGGCCGGTTTTACGACGGTGCATGACGTGGGCTGCTATCAGGCGTTCACCGATGTGGCGTTGCGCAACGCGATCAATCGCGGCTGGGTGGAGGGCCCGCGGATGAACGTGGTCGGCGCGTATATTACGATCAAGGGTGGCGGCGGCGACGTGGATGGGGCGCCGGCGGGGGTTACGGTGCCGCCGGAAATGCATGTCGGTATCGTAAGCAGTCCGGAGGATACCAGGCGCAAGGTGGATTACCTGTTTCGGCACGGCGTCGATTCGATCAAGATCATTGCGACCGGCGCTGTTCTGGCCGAGGGCACGGAGCCCGGGCACCAGGAGCTGACCGAGGACGAAATGCGGGCCGCGGTCGAGGAAGCGGCCAAGCACGGGAGTTGGGTGGCGGCACATGCGCATGGCGCGGAAGGGATCAAGGCGGCGATCCGGGCCGGGGTGCGCGCGATCGAGCACGCGTCGCTGATCGATTACGAGGGCATTACGATGGCCCGCGCGCACGGCACCTACCTCGACATGGACATTTATGACGGCGATTACATCGAGCAGGAGGGCCGGCGGGAGGGTTGGTCCGCCAATATCCTGCGCAAGAACCGCGAGACCACCGACGCGCAGCGGGCGGCGTTCCGCAATGCGGTGCAGGCCGGCGTAAAGCTGACGTTCGGCACCGATGCCGGGGTATTTCCGCACGGCATCAACGCGCGGCAGTTCGCCTACATGGTGCGTTACGGCATGACGCCGATGCAGGCGATTCAGGCGGCGACCGTTACGTCCGCCGAGTTGCTAGGCTGGCAAAAGGACGTGGGCGCGGTGGAACCCGGCCGCTACGCCGATCTGGTAGCCGTAAGCGGCGACGCGATGACCGACATCACCGTCCTGGAACATGTAGCCGGAGTAATGAAGGGCGGCACGCTGATCCGCTAACATACAAAAGTTTTTGCTTCTTTTTTCAAAAAGAAGTGCTTTTTCTTACCTACCAAATCCAGCACCGCCCAGGATGAACCCCGCCACGCGGCCCGATGCCGCCACCCCGGCAAGCGCAGCCGGCCGTGGACAACGCCAGCCCGGCCACCAGCAGGAATGCAATGGTACGCCTCATGATTACCAACTCCTCATCCGCGCCCGGTTTCGGTACTTGGCGCAACTTATTCAACCCCTGCAGGGTTGCAGCGTGCCCAACTGAGCCAAACGTGGACATGACGCCAAGCGGCTTCTAGACGAGCGCGCCCGCGCCCCACCGATGGAACCGCAATGCCTCGCCTATTGAAGCTGATGTCGCCGCTGTTGCTGTCGCTGGCGGCGACGCCGTGTTTCGCTCACGCGGTTCTGGTGGATAGCATGCCGGCGCCGAACGCGCATCTGCCGGCGGGGGCACTGGCGGTGAAGTTCCGCTATAATAGCCGGATCGATGTCAGCCGCTCCAAGCTGACGCTGAGCGGCCCCGGCGGAGGCCCCGCGCGCCTGGCCGTGCATCGCGGCGATACGGATGCGATGCTGGTGGCCGATGCGACCGTCGTCCCCGGGGCTTACACGCTGCGCTGGCAGGTGCTGGCGCTCGATGGCCATATCACCCGCGGCAGCGTGCCGTTCAGCGTGGATGCGCCCTGAGCCGTGAGCCTGCTCGTCGATCTGTTCGGCTACCTGGCCATTATCCTGCATGGGCTGGCGATCGTCAGCCAGTCGATGGCGCTGGGGGGCACGTTCTTCCTGGTGTTGGCGGCGAGGCCGTTCGCCGCGTCGCTGGGCGCCGACATCGTGCGGCGGACCGCGGGGATCGCGGCCGCGAGCGCGGTCGCGCTGGTGCTGGTCGAGGCGGTCAACATCGCGCTGCAGACTGCGGTGCTGACGACGACGATCGATCTTTCGGTCGGCAATGCGCTGGGTGCCGATTATGCGGTCGCGGGGCTGCTGAAGGCGGCGGCGGCGGGCGTGCTCGCGGTGCTGCTGTGGCGCGACGCGGCCACGGTGCCGTTGCTGGCCGTGTGCTTCGTGGAGCTGGCGGCGGCGACGCTGACCACGCACGCGCGCGCCCGCCTGGACAACAACGCAGTGCTGCTGGCGGTGGAATTCGTGCACCAGCTCGGCGCCGCGGTGTGGATCGGCGGCATTCCGTGCTTCGTCATGGCGCTCGGCAGGCTGCGGGACGCCGGCGCGCTGCGCGATATCGGCGGCCGCTTCAGCCGCATGTCGATGGCCGGGGTCGGCTGCATCCTGGCCAGCGGCCTGGTGATGACGTTGTTCTATGTCGGTAGCTGGCAGGCGTTTTACGGCACGGCGTACGGCGTGATGGTGGGCGCCAAGGTCAGCCTGTTCCTGATGCTGCTGGCGCTGGGGTTCGGCAATTTCCTGGTGACGGAGCGGCTGCGGCGCGATCCGCAGGCGCCGGTGCTGCGGCTGCGGCGGTTTGCCGAGGTGGAGATCGGTATCGGCTTCACGCTGTTCTTCACGGCGGCCAGCCTCACTTCGGTGCCGCCCGGGGTGGATTTGACCGCGGACCGCGCGACGTGGGCCGAGGTTGTGGCGCGCGATTTCTCGCCGGCGGCGCCGCGGTTGCACTCGCCGAACCACGATTTGCTGGGCATACCGGCGCTGCAAATCCAGCTGGACCGCGAGGCGGAGGCGCGGGCCGAGCAGCCGCGGGCGGCGTTCGTGGAGGGCTCGGGCGACCTGCCGCCGCGCAATGCGGACGACATTGCGTGGTCGGAGTACAACCACAATTGGTCGGGCATTTTCGTGCTGGCGATCGGGGTTCTGGCGCTGCTGAACCAGGCCGGTGCGCGGTGGGCCAGGCATTGGCCGCTGGTATTCCTGGGGCTCGCGGGGTTCCTGCTGGTGCGGTCGGATCCGGAGGTTTGGCCGCTGGGCCAGATCGGCCTGATCGAGTCGCTGCGCGACGTGGAGGTGGTGCAGCATCGGGTGTTCGCGTTGATGCCGATCCTGTTCGGGCTGTTCGAGTGGTCGGTGCGGACGGGGCGGATCAAGGACAAGCGGGCGGCGTACGTGTTTCCGCTGGTGTGCGCCGGCGGGGGGGCGCTGCTGCTGACCCACACGCACGCGATTGCGAACGTCAAGGATCAGCTGCTGATCGAGTGGACGCACACGCCGCTGGCGATGGCCGCGATTATCGCGGGGTGGGCGCGGTGGCTCGAGCTGCGGCTGCCGGGGCGGCCCGCGCGCATTGCTGCCTGGGTGTGGCCGGCGAGTTTCGTGGTGATCGGGCTGCTGCTGCTGTTTTATCGCGAGGCATGATTCAGGCGTCAGGCGTCAGGCGTCAGTTGTCAGCTAAGGCGACGACCGACGGCGGACGTGGGGCTTGTCCTTGGTGGGCGTGACACGCAAGCTGGTTCGATGATGTGGCGCGCAATTCTGGCCGGTTTTCTGGTGCTGGCGTCGGCGCAGGGCGGGCTGGCGGCGCGCGTGCTGCCTACGCGGGCCGATATCGCGTACGGGGCGGACCCGTTGCAGACACTGGATCTGTTCGTGCCGAGCTCGCCGGGCCGGCACCGGCTGGTGGTGTTCCTGCATGGCGGGGGCTGGTCGGCGGGCGATAAGCGCCTTGGGGTCAAGATCGCGGGGCCGATCGTCAATGCCGGCTACGCGCTGGCGAGCGTGGATTACCGGCTGGTGCCGCAAACCGACCCGGCGGGGGCAACGGAGGACGCGGCGCGGGCGATTGCCTACCTGCTGGCCAACGCCGGAAAACTGGGTATCGACGGAACAAGGTTCGCGCTGCTTGGCCATTCCTCCGGGGCACACATGGTGGCGCTGCTGGGGACCGATGCGTCGTATTTGAAGAACGCGGGGGTGGATCCGGCGCGGCTGGCGGCGATCATTCCGATGGACGGCGTGTTCGATGTGACGGCGAACCTGACACATTACCCGCGGGAAAAGCCGCTGGCGGCGTTCGGGCGCGATACGGTGAGCTGGAAGCATCTGTCGCCGGTCGAACTGCTGGCGAGCAGCAGCGTGCATCCGCGGATCTGCGTGCTGCATGACGACACCAATGCGCGATTTGTCGAGCAGGCGTCGCTGTTCGAGGCGGCGCTGCGGCGGGCCGGGGCGAATTTCGAAACGGGCGTGGCGCACGGATTGTCGCATGGTGAGGTGGCGCAGACATTCTCCGATCCGGGGACGCCGATGGCGCCCTTCGTGCTGGGGTGCCTGAGCCGGGCGCTGCCGGAGCCGCTTGGGCGATAGGTTAAGGCCAGGGCTCTGCCCTGGACCCGTCACGCCGGAGGCGTGCTGCGCACGACGGGGACAAGTCCCCAGACCCCATTAATAAAGAATCGTTAGCGGAAACGGCGAAGCCAGAAAAATCCATGACATTTACAGGCTTCGCCCAAAAGCCAAGGAGAAGCCGCGCAGCG
>JAATGE010000673.1 GCA_015654825.1 Rhodospirillales bacterium | reverse complement strand
GGGGTCTGGGGCCTACTGGCCCCAGCGGGGTCCAGGGGCAGAGCCCCTGGCCTTAAACTAAAACCTCTGCGCGACCCCCGCCAGTATCGTGCGCCGCAGCCCGAACTGCGGGGCGCCAACGCCAACACCGGTGCCATCACGAATCTCGTAAGTTCGATCGAGCAGGTTCAGCACATCGAGGCGAAGTTCCGTGCCACGCAACAAGAACGATTTCAATTGCTGCACGGCCGATAGATTGATCACGTAATAGCCCGGCAGCGCGCGGCCGTTGGGGACCGCGCCGTCGGCGCGCAGGCCGCTGCCCACGATCATATCGGCCGACAGGCGCAGTGGCGCCGTGCTCCCCATGAACGCGGTGTAGGCGGCGCCGCCTGAGCCGGCCCAGTGCTCGTCGTGGTCGAGATGGATGTAATGCTGGCTGATATAGGCCAGGTCCGCGGCGCCGAAATTGAATTGCGCGGAGACGATGTCCTTGCCGATGGCGCGGCTGTCGGCAACGTTGGCGTATAGCGACCAGGGCCCGCGATCGAAGCTGGTGGAGAGTTCCGCGCCGGCGACCTGGCCCTTCGCGTAATTGAAGCCGGACAGGATGATCGGTGCGCCGAACTGGCCTTCGTCGATCAGCTTGCGTGCCGATTTGAAATAGCCATCGAGCCCAACGCGCCAGCCGGCTTCGATGCGCTGCTCGATGCCTGTATCGAAATAATTGTCGTGCTCGGCGCGCACCGGATCGTCGCGGGTGACTTCGGGCGCCGCGGAGGTGCCGACGAAGCTTTTCAGGTCCGCGCCGCCGACCAGTTCGAACGGCGGCGGCGTGAAATAATGCGCGTAGCCGGCATGCAGCGTAGTGCCGGCAAGCGGCTGCCATACCAGGTTTACCCGCGGCGAAAACTGGCTCTCGTGGGTGAATTCGTCGACCCAGTCGAAGCGCCCGCCGTAATTCAGCGTCAGCGCGGGCAGCAGGCGCCACTCATCCTGCAAATAAATCCCGCCGACCGAGCCCGACTTGCCGCTGCCGCTCGCAATCAGCTCCGGCTGCTCGCCGATCTGCAACCCAGCCGCATCGAGCGGAAAGACCGACGATTGCGCATTCGTGACGGTGCGCTCGATGCTGGCCTGCAGCCCGGCGCGCAGCGTGTGGGTGTCGCTGATCGCCCAGGTGGCGTCGGTCTGCGTGCCGTTGGACCAGACCGAGCGCGCGGCGCGCTGGGCGATGCCGGTGAACAGCAGGTCGCCGACCGGATCGGGGGAGAAATACAGGCTCGAGTAGCGCGAGAACAGCGAGGCCTGCACGTCGAGGTCGGAAAAATGCTTTTGCAGGCTGAGCACGGCGAAATCGGTGATTTCGCGCTGGTGCTCGTCGAGCGCCAGGCTGTCGAAACTGCTGATGCCGCCGAGGCTGTAGCCGAGTTGCGGGACCTGGCCCGGGTTGTTCGGGATCTGGAACTGCGCGCTGGAGACGCCGGCGATCAGGCTCACGCGCGTATCGGCGTCGGGAATATATTCGAGGTGGGCCAGCCCGTGGTACTGGTTGCTGAGATCGTGATGCGCCGCAAAGCTGCCGGTGGGGTTTTCGACACCGACGCGGTTGTGCAGGAAATCGCCGGTGACGAAATAATCCCACGCCCCCGTCTGGCCGCCGTAGGAAAAGCTCGGATTGAAGAAATCCCGCGCGCCGCCATACAGCGAAACCTCGCCGCCCGGGTCCGTCGCGCCGGATTTTGCCGAAATGTCGATGACCGCGGCCTGCAACTGGCCATACTGGGCCGGCAGCGCGCCGGTAATGAAATCCAGGCTGTGCGCGAACCGCGTCTGCAGCGCCTGGGAAAATACCGAAAGCCCCTCCGGCAACTCGACACCGTCCAGCCGGTACTGCACCTCGTTATGGTCGCCGCGGACGTGGATCTGGCCAAAACTGTCCTGCGCGACACCGGGCGCGCGCAGCAGCACCTGGTTGAGGCCGGCGTTGCTGCCCTGCGGCACCGCGGCGATCGTTTTCGCATCGAAGCTGGTGACCGTGGCGCCGAGCGCCGGCTGGATGCGGCTGCGCGCCACGTTCAGTCGCTTCGCCTTCACCACCACCGTCTCGACCGCCGGCGGAACCGCGGCCGCCGGCGCGGTCATCATCAGCAGGATCGTCATCGCACGCCTGAGCGCCATCGCCACACCGTATGTTATGTTATACTATAACGCTACGTTATAACATCACAAAACATCGGCGCAAGCCGGCGCGGACCGGTCGGCGTCATGAAACTTGCGACAGAGCGGTGCCTCGGCGCTTTCCCGCCGGCCCGCCGGGTGCCACATCGGCGGTATGAAAGTGCTTGCTCTCCTGGCCGCCCTCGCGGCGGCGGCCCCCGCGCCCTGCTTCGCGGACCCGCACGCCGTGGTGCTGTCGGACGCCGATCAGGCGGTGCTGCGCGGCGTCGAGAGCTACCTGAACGCGCTGCACACGCTGAAAGCGCGGTTCCTGCAAATCGGGCCGGACGGTGCCACCAGCACCGGCACCGCCTGGCTCGACCGGCCGGGACGCATGCGGTTCGAATACGACCCGCCGAGCCCGCTGCTGCTGGTCGCGGGCAACGGCACGGTTGTCTTCCGCGACAACAAGCTCGATCAGACCACCAACATACCGATGGGCCAGACGCCGCTCGGGCTGCTGTTGCGCGACCGCATCGCGCTCTCCGGCGACGTGACCGTCACCGATTTCCGCCACCCGCCGGGCCAGTTGCAGGTCACCGCCGTGAAGACCGCATCCCCGGGCGACGGCTCGCTGACGCTCGACATGAACGACAACCCGCTGGCGCTGGCGGGCTGGAGCGTGGTGGACGCGCAGGGACGCGAAACGCGGGTGCGGCTTTCCCAGGCCACTTCCGGCGGCGATTTCGACCCGAAACTGTTCGTTTTCGTCGACCCCCACGCGTCCGACCCCGAGGGCAACACTCCGTAACCACGCAGCGACCTTGCGAAACGGCCCGACGCTGTACAGCTGTTGCGCGGGTGCCGGGCAGCGCACCCGTAACTAGGAGGATTGCAGCATGCGTATTTCGATGTCGCGCGCCGACGCTCCGCCTCGGTGGCGGGTCGCGGCGCTGGCCGGCCTGGGTTTGCTCATTTCAGCGACCGCGATAACGCCGGCTTCGGCCTGGTGGCGCGGCGGCGTGTGGATCGGCGTGCCGCCGATCGTGGTGGGCCCCGCCTACTACCCGCCGCCATATTATTACCCGCCGGCCTACTATCCGCCGCCGGTCTACTACCCGCCGCCCGCCGGCTACCCGCAGCCGGCACCGCAGGCGAGCGGCACCGCCCAGGCGCAGCCGCAACACCCGGCGCAATCGCAGGCGCCCGTCGTATACGGCTCGATGTGCTACGCCGGCGTCTACAGCTGCCCGGCCGCGGCGAAATCGCCGGTCGGGGGAGTGTGCAGCTGCCCGGGCCTCGGCGCGCCCTCGTTCGGGACCGTGAACTGATCCGAGTGTAGGAAGGCCAGGGGCTCTGCCCCTGGACCCCGCTGGGGCCTGAGGCCCCAGACCCCCGATAGCGCTGCGCGGCTTCTTCATCGGCGCCCCGGCGAAGCCTGTACCAGACACGATTTTTTGGCTTCGCCGTTCCCCGCAATGAATGGGGTCTGGGGCCTACTGGCCCCTTCGTGCGAAGCACGCCTCCGGCGTGATGGGTCCAGGGCAGAGCCCTGGCCTTAACCTTTCCTTTATGCTTTCGCCCGCCACCCCTTGCGTTTTTGCCGCCCTACGGCAACAAGCCGCCCCGGGGCCGCACGCCTGGCCACCCAACATCCGCCCGGAGACGCATAGGAATGCTGGCAAATTATGCCATTTTGGCCTGCGGGGCCGCTGCCGTCGTGTACGGCGCGGTGACCACCCGCCAGGTGCTCGCCGCCGACGCCGGCACCCCGCGCATGCAGGAGATCGCCGCCGCCATCCAGGAAGGCGCCGCCGCCTACCTGAACCGCCAGTACCTGACCATCGGCATCGTCGGCGTTGTGGTGCTGGTGATCCTCGGCGCGCTGCTGGGCATCCATGTCGCCATCGGCTTTGCCATCGGCGCGGCGCTCTCCGGCCTCGCCGGTTATGTCGGCATGAACATTTCCGTGCGCGCCAACGTGCGCACCGCCCAGGCCAGCCGCAACGGCCTGGCCGCCGGGCTCAGCGTCGCCTTCAAGGCCGGCGCGATAACCGGCATGCTGGTGGTCGGCCTCGGCCTGATCGGCGTCACCGGCTACTACACGTTCCTGCGCGCCACGATGTCGGGCGACGACCTCCGCCCAGTCCTCGAAGCCATGGTCGCGCTGTCCTTCGGCGCCTCGCTGATTTCCATCTTCGCCCGCCTCGGCGGCGGCATCTTAACCAAGGGTGCCGACGTCGGCGCCGACCTGGTGGGCAAGGTCGAGGCCGGCATTCCCGAGGATGACCCCCGCAACCCCGCCGTGATCGCCGACAACGTGGGCGACAACGTCGGCGATTGCGCCGGCATGGCCGCCGACCTGTTCGAGACCTATGCGGTCACCATCGTCGCCACGATGCTGCTGGCCAATATCTTCTTCACCAACCCGGATGCCCCGGACCAGGCCGCCATGCAGCTGGTCCGCGACCAGGCCATGATGCTGCCGCTGTGGATCGGCGGCGTCTGCATCCTGACCAGCATCATCGGCACCTACTTCGTCCGCCTCGGCAGCAGCGGCAACATCATGGGCGCCCTGTACAAGGGCGTGATCGCCACCGGCGTGCTGTCGTTCGCGGCCATCGCGGCCGTGGTTAAATTCACGGTCGGCTTCAACGATCCGCTGGACATGACCGCGGGCACCACCAGCGGCATCCAGTTGCTGGAATGCGCGGCCGTCGGCCTGGCGGTGACCGGCGCCATTGTCTGGATCACCGAATACTATACCAGCACCGAATATCGCCCGGTGCGCAGCATCGCGCAGAGCAGCACCACGGTCCACGGCACCAACGTGATCCAGGGGCTGGCGATTTCGATGGAGGCGACCGCCCTGCCGGTGGTGGTCATCTGCGTCGGCATCATCGTCGCCTACCTGCTCAGCGGCCTGTTCGGCATCGCCATCGCGGCGACAACGATGCTGGCGCTGGCCGGCATGATCGTGGCGCTCGATGCCTACGGTCCGGTCACCGACAACGCCGGCGGCATCGCCGAAATGGCCGACCTGCCGAAGGACGTCCGCAAGACCACGGACGCGCTGGACGCCGTCGGCAACACCACGAAGGCCGTAACCAAAGGCTACGCGATCGGCTCCGCGGGCCTGGCGTCACTGGTGCTGTTCGCCGCCTACACGCAGGACCTGCATCATTACTTCCCCGACCTCGAGGTCGATTTCGCGCTGCAGAACCCGTACGTGGTGATCGGCCTGTTCCTCGGCGGCCTGCTGCCGTACCTGTTCGGCTCCATGGGCATGACGGCGGTCGGGCGCGCCGCCAGCTCCGTGGTGGTCGAGGTGCGGCGCCAGTTCCGCGAAATCCCCGGCATCATGGCCGGCACCGCCAAGCCGGAATACGGCCGCGCGGTGGACATGCTGACCAAGGCCGCGATCCGCGAAATGATCGTGCCGAGCCTGCTGCCGGTCGCCGCCCCGGTCGTCGTGTTCTTCGTCATCGACGCGGTCGCCGGCCGCGCCTCGGCCTTCGCGACGCTCGGCGCCATGCTGCTGGGCACCATCGTCACCGGCCTGTTCGTCGCGATTTCGATGACCAGCGGCGGCGGCGCCTGGGACAACGCAAAGAAATACATCGAGGAAGGCAACCACGGCGGCAAGGGCAGCGACGCCCACAAGGCCGCCGTCACCGGCGACACCGTCGGCGATCCCTACAAGGACACCGCCGGCCCGGCCGTGAACCCGATGATCAAAATCACCAACATCGTGGCACTGCTGCTGCTGGCGGTACTGGCCGCCGCCGCTCACTGAGGGAGTAAGGAAGGCCAGGGGCTCTGCCCCTGGACCCCGCCGGGGCCAGTAGGCCCCGGACCCCATTTCATCCTGTTCCGGGATTTATTGTGCAGTGCACAATGGTGCGATGGACTCCTGGGTGCCACACGCCTAGGTGTGTCGGCGCCTTCTAGGAACAGTCCGATGAATGTCTCGCACATGTCGACCGGCAAGAACCCGCCGCACGACATCAACGTGGTGATCGAAATCCCCCAGGGCTCCTCGGTCAAATACGAAGTCGACAAGGCCACCGGCGCGATCGTCGTGGACCGCTTCCTGTTCACCACGATGTCCTACCCCGCCGCCTACGGCTTCATTCCCGGCACCCTCGCCGAGGACGGTGACCCCGCCGACGCCCTGGTCCTGGTGCCCGCCCCCATCGTCCCCGGCGCCGTCGTCCGCTGCCGCCCGATCGGCGTGCTGCTGATGGAGGACGAAGCGGGTCCGGACGAAAAAATCATCTGCGTCCCGCACGACAAGGTGCACCCCCTGCACGGCGAAATAACCACCGTCGACGACCTGCCCCCCATCGTGCGCCAGTCGATCGAACATTTCTTCGAAGGCTACAAAGCGCTGGAGCCCGGCAAATGGGTCAAGATCCAGGGTTGGGGCGGCGTCGAGGAAGCATGCGCCGTGATTAACAAAGCGATCGTTGCGGCGGGTGGGGGATACTAGAGCATGATAGGTTGAGGTTGACTGGCTTCGCCGACCAGGGGCTCCGCCCCCTGGACCCCCGACGGCGTGCCGCCGCCTGCGTTAGCGCTGC
>JAATGE010000595.1 GCA_015654825.1 Rhodospirillales bacterium | reverse complement strand
CGCATCGAGGCGCGCCAGTTCCGATTCCGGCCGGTCGGCCAGCAGGCGGCGCGGCGCGCGCCTGTCGCCGTACAGCACGGCCGGCCCCAGCGCGATGCCCGCGGACAGCGGCGCCGCCTCGAAATGCCGCGGCACCGTGCCGAAAAACCCTTTTTCCGCGACTTCGTCGCCGGCCGCCGTCAGGCTGTCGGTCAGCAGCATCGCGACCGTTTCCATCACTTCGACTTCGTCGTCGGCGTAGCGGCGGCTGGTGCGGTTCTGCACGGTCAGCACTCCCAGCGTGCGCCCGGCCCGCCGCACCGGCACCGCCAGCATGGAGGTGAACGGCTCCTCACCGGTTTCCGGCCGGTAGGCGAACGCGGGATGGTTCTGTGCGTCGGCCAGGTTCAGCACCTGGCCGGTGGCGGCCACCAGGCCGACAATGCCTTCGCCCACACGCAGCCGCGTGCGGCCGACGGCATTCTGGTTAAGCCCGTGCGTCGCCCGCAGTTCCAGGATCTCGCCGCTGCGCAGCCCGTAGGCGGAGCAGACCTCGGCCACCAGTTCGCCGGCCACGAGTGCCACGATACTCGGCAGCGGCGCGGTGCCGGTCGCCATCATGGCGCGCAACCGAGCCAGCAGCCGGCGGGAGGAGCTCAACGCCATGGCGCCGGCCCCGCGATCGCTACCCCGGCCATGGGCCGCGCGCGGCCAGCGCGGCCGTCGCCTGGCCCGTCAGTTCGTCGATGATGTCGGCGACGCTCTGGATCGACGTGACCAGCCCGACCGACTGGCCCGCCATCATAGAGCCGTTCTCGACGTCGCCGTCGATGACCGCGCGCCGCAGCGCGCCGGCCCAGAAATGCTCGATATCGAGCTGTGCCGCTTCCTTCGTCAGTTCGCCGGCCTGAAAGCGGCGCAGCGTCATGGCCTGGTGCTCGAGAAACCGCTTGGTGCCGGCATTGACCAGGCCGCGGACCGGGATGACCGGAAACCGCTCATCGAGTTGAATGCTCGGCAGCGCATCGCGCGCCGCCGCGCGTACAAACGCCTTTTTGAAATTGGGGTGGGCGATGCTTTCCTCGGCGGCCGCGAACCGGGTGCCGAGCTGCGCACCGGACGCGCCCATTTCGAGATACGAAAGGATCGCCTCGCCGCGCCCCAGCCCGCCGGCGACGAACACCGGAACCTCGTGGATATGCGGCAGGATTTCCTGCGCCAGCACGGTCAGGCTGACCGGGCCGATATGGCCGCCCGCCTCGCTGCCCTCGATCACCAGCGCATCCGCGCCGGACCGCACCAGCCGCCTGGCCAACGCCAGGGCCGGCGTGAAGCAGATCAGCTTGGCGCCATCCTTGATCGCCCGCACCGCGGTGCCGGGCGGAATGCCGCCCGCCAGCACGATATGCCCGACTTTTGCTTCCAGGCAGACTCGGATCAAATCGTCCAGATGCGGGTGCATCGTAATCAGGTTCACGCCGAACGGTTTGTCGGTCAGCGCCTGGTTTCCGGCGATTTCGGCCGCCAGCATGTCCGGCATCATGCTGCCGCACGCAATGACACCAAAACCGCCAGCGTTGCTGATCGCCGACACCAGGTGCCGTTCGGAAACCCAGCTCATCGCCCCGCCCATGATGGCCACGCGCGAGCCCAGAAACGCGCGGCCGCGCGCCCAGAGCTCGTCGAGCCGCGCGCGCGCGGCGGCCTGCAGCAGGGCCGGGGTCACGCTGTCAGCTGGCATCGAGGCCATACGCCGTATGCAGCGCGCGCACCGCGAGTTCGGTGTAGTCCTGTTTGATCAGCACGCTGACCTTGATTTCGCTGGTCGATCTCACTTCGATATTGATCCCCTTCTCGGCCAGTGTGCGGAAGATCTTGTTGGCGACACCCGCGTGGCTGCGCATGCCCATGCCGACAACCGAGATCTTTGCCACGTCCTTGTCGGTGATCAGTTTCGTATAGCCGATCGCGGCACGCGCCTTTTCAAGAACCACCAGGGTACGCGGCAATTCCGTCGCGGCGACCGTAAAGGTCATGTCCGTGGTGCCGTCGTCGGAGACGTTCTGCACGATCATGTCCACGTTGACATGCGCCTCGGCGAGCGGTCCGAACACCGCCGCGGCGACGCCCGGGCGGTCGGGCACGTGCTTGACCGTGACCTTGGCCTCGTCGCGCGCATAGGCGATGCCGGCAACCACTTCCTTTTCCACGATCTCGTCCTCGTCAACCAACAGCGTTCCCTGCGATGCGTCGTCCGGCGCGCCGAAACTCGACAGCACGGCGACCCGCACGCGCTCTTTCATCGCCAGCTCCACGCTGCGGGTCTGCAGCACTTTTGCGCCGACGGAGGCCAGCTCCAGCATTTCCTCGTAGCTTATTTTCGCGAGTTTGCGCGCGCGAGGAACAATCCGCGGATCAGTCGTATAGACCCCATCGACGTCGGTATAGATGTCGCAGCGGTCGGCATGGACCGCCGCCGCCAGCGCTACGGCCGAGGTATCCGAGCCGCCGCGCCCCAGCGTGGTGATGCGGCGGTCGGAGCCGACGCCCTGGAAACCCGCGACCACGGGCACCTGCCCCGCCTGCATGCGCGCAATGAGGTCGGTGCCGTCGATCGACTGGATGCGCGCGGTGCCGTGCGCATCGTCGGTCATGACCGGCACCTGCCAGCCGAGCCATGAGCGCGCCTCGATGCCGAGGCCCTGCAGCGCAATGGCGAGCAGCCCGACCGTGACCTGCTCGCCGGTCGCCACCACGGTGTCGTATTCGCGGGCATCGTGCAGCGGGCTCAGCGCCTGGCACCAGCCGACCAGCTGGTTGGTAACGCCGGCCATGGCGGAGACAACGACCGCGACCTGGTCGCCCATATCGATCTGCCGCTTCACGCGAAGGGCGACGTTGCGGATATGATCGAGGTCGGCGACGGACGTGCCACCGAACTTCATGACGATGCGGGACATGGGGGGTCTCTGGGAGGGCGGGGTGGCATAGCGGCAGGGGGGGCGTGTATCAAGGCCAGGGCCGGCGCGCCGCCGGTGTCGTATGCGCCGCGCGGCCCAGGAAGTACGGCGGGAGGGCCAGCGGTCGGCTCACCGCACCGGGCTTACTTCTGAAAGGCTTGCTCTTGTCTTCGGTCGACACTGCCGAAATCGCGAAATTCAGCCGCCTGGCGGCAAGCTGGTGGGATCCCTCCGGCCCGATGCGGCCGCTGCATCGGATGAATCCGCTGCGCGTCGCCTGGATCGACGAACGCATCCGCGCCCGCCTGCCCGCCCCTGCCCGCCTGCTGGACCTGGGTTGCGGCGCCGGCATTGCCGCCGAGGCTCTTGCCCGCCGCGGCTATGATGTGCTTGGCCTTGACGCCTCCACCGAGGCCATCGAGGCCGCCAGGTCACATGCCGCCGCCCTGCCGGTCGCGCTGCGCTACCGCGCCGGCGAAGCCGAGGACCTGCTCGCGGAGGGCCAATTATTCGACGTGGTGACGGCACTCGAGGTGATCGAACACGTCGAGGATCAGGCCGGTTTCATGCGCCTGCTCGCCGCCCTGGTGGCGCCCGGGGGGCTGGTATTCGTTTCTACGATCAACCGCACCTGGCGCTCGCTGGCGGTCGCCAAGGTGGGCGCGGAATACCTGGCGCGCCTGCTGCCCGCCGGCACCCATGACTGGCGCCGCTTCGTGCCGCCGGAAACGCTCGCCAGCCACGGCCGCGCGGCCGGGCTTTCGCTGTTCGACATGACCGGCATGTCGATGGGACTGGCCAGCGGCGACTGGTGGGCCACGCGCGATGTCGGGGTGAATTACCTGGCGGCATTTTCGCTCGCCTGAAACGGGGTTGCGCAAAGCGTGTTGGAGACCGCAACGATCATGCACGCCGATCCGGCAATCAGCGCCGCCATCCTGGGCGCATTCCAGACACAGGTAAAATGGTGCGAGCACCTCGAAGCACCATTCACCGCCGCGCTGCTGCGCGCGGCGGCGCGCGAATTCCAGTCGGGCGGAAAACTGGCCGAAATCATCGGTGGCTGGCCCGGCGATCCGAAGGCCGATCTGCTGCCGCTGCGCATCAACGGCGCGCTGAACGCGCTCGTGCTGACGGGCACCGCCCCCGAACTTGCATCGGTTTATCCGCCGCATGCGCGCCCCGACGAGGCATCGCTGCAAACGATTCTGGCTTCGGTGCTGCGACAGCACGGGGATTTTATCCGGCGATTTATCGTGTCGCCGCCGCAAACCAACGAAGTGGGACGGTCGGCCGCGCTGCTCGGCGGGTTCCTGGAAATCGCTGCGGCAACGAAATTGCCGTTGCGGCTGCTGGAAATCGGCGCCAGCGCCGGCCTCAATCTGTTATGGGATCGTTTTTTCTATCGCCTCGGCGACGCCAGTTGGGGCGACCCCGCGGCACCGGTGCAACTGGCGCCCGCCTGGCAAGGCTCGCTGCCGCCGCTCACAGCGCCGGTCCGGGTCGCGGAGCGGACCGGGTGCGATCTGTTCCCGATCGATATCGCCGATCCGGATCAGCGGCTGCGCCTGCGCGCCTATATGTGGGTCGATCACACCGAGCGCATGAAGCGGCTGGACGGCGCGATCGCGCTGGCGCGCCGCGAAGGCGTCACGGTCGAGCGCAGCAATGCGACGGCGTTCGTGCAACGGCAACTGGCGACCCCGCGGCAAGGGACGGCGACCGTGCTGTACCACTCGATCATGTGGAATTACGTTTCGGATGAAGATAAAGCCGCCGTCACGAACCTGGTCCGCGACGCCGCGGGCCGCGCCACGCCGGAGGCGCCGCTGGCCTGGCTGCGGTTTGAGCTCGAAGAGGCCGGGACGAACCCCGTGGTCAATCTGACGCTATGGCCAGGCGGCCTGGACCGGCGCCTCGCGGTTGCCAGTCCGCACGGGGCTACGATCGAGTGGGTTGGATAAGACGAAGATAAAGGCCAGGGCTCTGCCCTGGACCCGCTGGGGCCTTAGGCCCCAGACCCCAATTTTATTGGTGCCTAGTCTGACATCAGCACCGAATCCAACAAAATTGGGGTTTGGGGACTAGTCCCCAGCGGGGTCCAGGGGCAGAGCCCCTGGCCTTCTTCTGTCAACGCCATCACACATAACGTATCGTCGTGAACATCCCGGCATCGAAATGATACAGCAGATGGCAATGGAACGCCCAAAGCCCGGGATTATCCGCGTCGAACGCAACGACTACCCGCTCGTTCGGCGGCACCAGCACGGTGTCGCGCACCGCCCCCGCAGACCGCGTGCCGCCGATTTCCACCACCTGGAACTGATGGCCGTGCAGGTGCATCGGATGCGGCATCGGCGTGCGGTTGGTCATGACCAGTTCCACCCGTTCGCCCTGCTTGACCGGCAGCGGCGGTACTGTTGGGTTCCAGACCACATTGTTCAGCGACCAGATATAGCCGGCCATTTCCCCGGTCAGATCGATCCGGTGCACGCGGTCGGCGCGTCGTTGCGGGAGCGGCGCCAGCGCGCGCAGCCGCCGCTCCAGATCGAGCGTCAGCGCCGGGGAGGCCATCTCCGCCCTGTCGGCGATACGCGCGACCCTTGCCTTGCCCGCGCGCAGCACGATGCCGGTGCGGCTGCGTTCGCCCTCCACCTGTGTCAGCACGGGATAGGCGGCGGGGTGCCGCGGCAGCGCCAGGCGGATATCGAGCCGCTGCGCCACCGCGATCGGAAAGCGGCGCGCCGTGACCGGCTCGACCAGAAACCCGTCGACCGCGATCAGTTCGCCATCGATATTGCCGAGATCGAGGTGATACGCCGTCATCGCGGAGCTGTTAATGACCCGCAACAACACCCGACCGCCGGCCTCGACGTGGATTACTTCCGGATCCGCCAGGGTGCGGTCGTTGGCCAGGAAGGCGT
>JAATGE010000485.1 GCA_015654825.1 Rhodospirillales bacterium | reverse complement strand
CCTCAGCCCGTATTTCTGCCTCTTCGCCGGCGCGGTCGGCCTCGTGATGTTCTCCATGCAAATGGTCGCCGGCTTCTATCTGGTCAGCATCGGCATTCCGGATCCCGCCAAGGTGGCGGTGCCGCTCACGGCGATGGCGATCACCTCCATGCTGGCGGCCGGCACTTACGGCTTCATCCACCGGCTCCTGGGCACCACAGCGACGTTCGTCGCAGCCACGACAATCGTCGGTGTGGGCTTGCTGATTTGCGCCAGCGCACCGGCGCTGACGTTATTCACCGCGGGCGCCGTCCTCATGGGCGGCGGCCTTTCGATCTGCTGCGCCAATCTCTACAGCGCGGCCAGCGCCAACCACACCGGCGCATCGGGGCCGGCGCTCGGGGTCGTCAACGGCGCAATCTACCTGGCACCCGTCCTGCTGCCACTGACAATGGGGCCCATCAGCGCGCGCCTCGGCGCCGGCGGAGTATTCCTGGTGTTCGCGGTCATCATGCTGGCGTCAGCTTGCTTTTTCACGGTGCGGTTGCTGGGCGGGCGGTCTCGGCGGGTTTTGGCGAGTTAGAAAAAGGGTGTTCTTTTTTGAAAAAAAGAACCAAAAAACTTTTGTTTATTGGGGGGACGTGCCCCAGGTTGTATTCTACAACGCCTTTATAAATTCCAGATCCTTGCCGCGGTTCCGCCGACGACCTTCGTCGCTTTCTCCGTGCCCAGCACATCAAAAATCTTGCGTACCTCCAGCCGCGACTCGCCAAACACGCTTTCGCCATGCGGATAGTCGCACGACCACAGCAAATTGTCGGCCAAATCATAGTCTCTTGCCAGCTTCAGCCCCACGTCATCCTGCATGATCGCCGAGTAGCACTGACGCCGGAAATAGTAGCTCGGCAGCCGCGCCAGCTTCGGCTTCAGTTCAGTACCGTAGGTTTGGTACACCCGGTCGGCATCCTGCAGGGTCCACGGCACCCAGCCAAATCCGCCCTCGCAGAACACCACCTTCAATCCCGGGTGGCGCTCCAGAATGCCGCTGAACGCAAGCAGTGCCCACAGCGGCCGATGCGGGCCAAGGTTTTTCGTCAGATTCGCGCCGGTGGCACCCGCGCCGCGGAATTCCATATAAGCGCCGATATGGAACATGACCGGAATGCCGCTCTCCTCGATCGCGGACCAAAGCGGCTCCATCTTGGAGGCATTGTAGGGCACATTCTTCGGTGCGGAGGGTATCTCCAGCGCCTTCAGCCCCAGCGCCTGCATTTTCTGCAAGTAGTCGTGCGATGCAGCAGGATTATAGATCGTCGGCAGTATGCCGACGCCGACCAGGCGATCCGGATGCGGCGCGCAAAACTCGGCAAGCCATTCATTGTAGACGTCCATGCAGCGCGTGAAAAACGCCTTGTCCTCCATGCGCACAAGGCCCATCGCTCGGGAATGAAAGAATAGCGATGTGTCGATGCCCTCCGCATCCATGTCGGCCAGCCGGGCGTCGCGGTCCCACATGCCCGGCCTGCCCTCACCCAGATGGGAGTCGAGCCCGGGCACATCGAAATCGGCGCCGTCCACCGTCATGTGGAAATGCCCGTCCTCGCCACGCCACAATTTCGGCGCCCGATCGCGATCGGCGCCGCGCAGGCGATTTTCCCAAAGATGCATTTCCTCGATGCCGTGGTCATCAACAGAAATAACCCGGGTGCCGGCCGGCGGCCGCCAGCCAGGGTCATTGACCGTCCGCTGCATCGGCCAGGGAACCATGTTGATACCGCTGTCGTAACCGTCCATCCGTCCGCTCCTTTGCTGCCGCCGCCCGCCGGATCGCCAAAACCCGCCGATGTCGCGCCGCCGTTCAAGTCACTTGCACCCAGGTTATTTGCCGTGTGTATAGGTTATACACAGTATATGCCTCGTTCTCCAAACTGTCAAAGTGCGATGCACCGCAACAAACATCGCACCCTGTGCCGCTCCACCCTGCGATATTCCTGCAACGCCGGCGGTCGGAACGCGCAAATGCCTGTCATGTTCGCGTATACGATGCGATCACCTGCCGGCCGCGCATTTGCGCTTCGCGCTGGCAAAGTCCCGGCCGCGTCGATACAGATGCCAAACTCATTGGCATACCCGTCGTGGGCGCAAACCATGCGCCTGCTTCCTACAATCGTGCGCGCACCGCCGACCGAACGTTGCGCTCTCGGCAACCCGATTTTGGCTATCGCATGTGCGTTTGATGGGGCAGTAAACTGGTCACGACCAAGTGCTGCCGGGTTAGAAAGTGAACGGGAACGTCCTTGTTGGGGGAAACTACAAAAATGACACTTCACCGCGGCAAGCTGCTGGCATGCACGGCGATTGGTTGCCTGTTGACGACACTACCATCCCTGCTGGCTCCGGCACACGCACAGAGCGCACCGGCCGGCAGCACGGCGGCACCCGCCCCCAAGGGCATTGAGCAGGTCATCGTCACGGCGCGGCGCCGGGCGGAGAACATTCAAAAAGTGCCGGTGGCGGTGACCGCGCTCAGCAGTGCAACGCTGAAGCGCCAGAACGTCGTCTCGCAATACGATTTGAACCGCGTCGTTCCCTCGCTGCAGATCAGCATCAGCGCCGGCGGTGGTCAGAACCAGGCTGAAATCGCATTGCGCGGCCAACGCCAGGGCGACACGCTGCCCTCGCTGGATCCGTCCGTCGGCGTCTACTTCGGCGATATCATCGCCCTGCGCCCCTACGGCTTCACCCAGCAATTCTTCGACCTCAGCAACGTTCAGGTGTTGAAGGGCCCGCAGGGCACATTGTTCGGCCGCAACACGACCGGCGGCAACATTCTGCTTGTGCCAAACGCGCCAACCGACACCTACAGCGCCATGCTGCACTCCAGCCTCGGCGACTACGACCTGCACGAAGTCGATGGCTGGGTGAACCTGCCGATCAGCGACCGTGTAGAGTTGCGCATCGCCGGTCAGCATACCGATCGTGACGGCTATATTCGCGATATTACCACCGGCAAGGATGACGAGAACGTCGACGAGCAAGCGGGCCGCGCCTCGCTCCGCATCAAGGTAACCGACGACATCACCAACCTGACCGTCGCGAACTGGAGCAGCAGCACCAACAACGGCACCGGCTACCGGCTCGCAGCGCTCGGGCCGCCGGCCATCGATGTCTATAACAGCCCGTTTCTTTTCCCGCCGGGTGGTTTGGGCAACCGCGCCCTGGCCCTCGCAAAGTCGTTGCCGTTCTACGAAACCGCCACCAGCGGCGTGTTCGGCGGCGGCTACGCCTTCTCGCATGTGGCGACGCTGGCCAACACCACCACCTGGTCAATCAGCGATCAGCTGAACTTCAAGAACATCATTGGCTACGATCACTATACGGTCGGCCAGGGCGACCAGGTCAGCGGCTCTATCGTTCCGCTCCTGGCCTATGCCGAACAGCAGGGCGGCGACCAGTTCACCGAGGAATTCCAGGCCTACGGCAAGGCCGGCCACCTGAACTATATCGGCGGTCTCTACTTCTTCCGTGAACAGGCCTTCAGCGACTCGTACACACCCGAGGAAATGAACCCTGTCGTTCCGATTATTCCGCAGCAGATTCCGGACCACGACACCAATCGTTCGTACTCGGTGTTCGGCCAGGCGACCTACGATTTCAGTGATTGGGTGCCGGGCCTGACAGGTACCTTCGGCGGGCGTGAGACATGGGACGAGCGCAACGCCAATTTCGGCACGCTGTACGACGTGTCCCAAATACCTTTCGCTCCGCCCCCGCCCGGTGGGTCCTGCGCGTTTGCTTCGCCCCCTACCGGCGTAGACTTCCAGCCCTATCCAAGTTGCCGCACGCAGCAATCCGCCAGCTTCAACCAGTTCACCTACAACGTAGATATCGACTATCACTTCAACAACGATGTCATGGCCTACTTCGCCCATCGCCTGGGCTATCGCAGCGGCGGCTTTGGCACGCGCGCCGTGAATGCGCCCGAGCTCGCACCGTTCGTACCCGAAACAGTGAATGACTATGAGCTGGGTCTGAAAGCCGACTGGCATCTGCCTTACGGCATGTCCTTGCGCACCAACGCTGCTATTTTCGACCAGGATTACGTCAACATGCAGCGTCTGGTACCTGTGGTAATCCAAACCGCGCAGGGCCCCAGCCAAAGCACGGACGTGCTAAACGTCGGCAGTGCCACCATCAACGGCGCGGAACTGGAAGTGACGTTTATCCCCGTGCCCTGGTTGAACATCAATGGCTTCTTCTCCCAGGTACAGCCAAAATATAACCAGTTCATCATTCCCGCAGCGTTCAGTCCAAAGCAAGACGGCTTGCCGTTCGATGCGACAAACGCCGCTGTGTTCGCCGGCTTTCCGCGCACCAGCTTTGGATTGACGGCACGTGCCACCCTGCCGTGGGTACCCGAACACTATGGCGACGCGATACTGCAACTGAACTACTACCACCAGAGCGGCTACATACAGCAGGACTCTGCCGTTTCGCAGCCATTCGAAAGCGCGCCAGGCTACGGCGTTGTCAACCTGCGCGCGGAATGGGACCGCGTGCTCGACAGCAAGTTCGATATCGCGGCATTCGTGACCAATCTCGGCGACAACCATTATTTGGCGGCCACCTACACGCTGGATTCGCCAAACTCCCTCGGGTTCGCGTCTTCGGTCGCAGGGCCGCCACGCATGTTCGGCTTCGAAGCCACCTACCATTTCGGCCTGTAACATAGTCAAAGCCTCCGCCGGAACATCCCACCGGCGGAGGCCCCCGAACCAGACCAAAAATACACCAACAATAGGGACTTGCATGTGCCGCCGCGCGGGTCATGCTGCGTGCGTGCGCATGCCGGGGCATGGGCCGCACCGGACATAAATGGAGACAACGATGCAAGTGGAACTTGGCGAGAAATCCGAACACGGCCTCGCCGTCATCGCCGAAATGCGCGGCCAGAACTTCAGCGACACGTTGCGCGCCTCCGCGACCTCTGGGAAATTCGGCTCCGCCATCACCCGCATGGCGCTGGATTTCTCGTTCGCGGACTCCTGGGGCCGCGACGGCCTCGCCCGCCGCGACCGCAGCCTCGTCATCATCGGCGCGCTGATCGCCATGCGCCAGCCGCTGGAGCTGAAAAACCACATCAAGATCGGCGTCGCCAACGGCCTGACCCTGCGTGAAATCGAGGAAGTGCTGGTGCAGGCAACTTCCTACGTAGGCTTCCCCTGCATCGCCACCGCAATGACAGCGGTGATCGAGGCGCTGCGCGAAATCGGCATGGATCCGAACGTGCAGACATCCGAAGAGCGCGGCCTGCTGTAAGGAACTCCGCCATGACGCAGGAGCAGCTCACGCCGGACATGATCGCCTACCTCCGCGAAGCCGCGGACCGCCAGGCAATTCTTGACTGCATCCATCGCTATACGCGCGGCGTCGACCGCGCCGACCGCGAGCTGATGCTATCGGCCTACCACGAAGACGCCAAGGACGAGCACGGCGTCGCCAATCTCGGCGCGGCTGCTTTCGTTGATTGGGCCATCAACTGGCACGGCGAATTCCAGACCCGCCACCAGCACATCGTCACCAACCACACCGTGGAGCTGGATGGCGATATCGCGCACAGTGAAACCTATTACACATTCTGGGGCATTAATCGCGAGGGCCCGCCGACGCTCGCCTTCGGCCGCTACATCGACCGCTTCGAAAAGCGTAACGGCCGTTGGGCAATAGCCCACCGCGTCTGCGTCAACGAAGTCGTCGGCAATTTCGCCCTCACCGACCTACCCCAACAATGGCGCGAAGAACTGGAATCAACCGGCCCGAACCGCCGCGACCGCAGCGACATATCCTACCAACGGCCCCTCTAAGCTTGAGCACCAGCCAAATTTACAAAAGTTTTTGCTTCTTTTTTCAAAAAGAAGCCTGTTCTTTTTTGAAAAAAAGAACCAAAAAACTTTTGTACTTACTAGTCCTCCCACCAGCCCGCAACCGCCGCCTGTCGCGCGGCTCGCTGCGCGGCGCGTTCAGCGCGCGTCGCCGTAGCGACGCCCTTCGGCAATACCTCGCGCAGCTGGGCAAGCTTGGTGAGATGATAGCCACGCACGACCGGTGGCGACGCATCATCCGGCGGCAGACCCTGCCAACGGAAATAGAAAATGCCTTCGTGTACCCCGCCGGTATCGATCCAATTATGTACCCCTGGGTCGGTTGGCCCCACCACGAACGTGACCGCACCGTCCGCATCGGGCACGATTTGCGCAATGTTGAGGCTGGCCGTACGCGGCGCGAACGGCAGGGTGCGCCACCAAGGATCGTGAACCATGAACGACATATACGGCGCGCTGCCCAGGGTCACCGTTACCACAAGCGCCTCATCGTCGGCGATCCGGTAGTGGCCGGTCGAACCGCTTTGCGAAACCAGTCCGCCAAATGCGCCGGCGTTGCGCACCGGCGGCACGGTGTTCACGGCGAAACTGTAGGACTGGCCCATGCACATGTCCCAATAATACGCGGTATCCTCGTCTGCATAGGCCGCGGCGCGACGCACCAGTTCATCGAAATCGGGCGGCGGCGGCGGCGCATCCAGCCGACGCGCAGCCATGCGATTCGCCGTCTGCCGGTTCCAGTCAGTCAGGCTATCGCGCACGAACAGGTAGCGCGCATCACCCCGGCTCTGCAGATGATTGGCCCTTCCCGCCGCCTCTGTCGGATCGATTGTAATGCGAAATAGTCCGTCGTCGTCGACACGTATGTCCCGCCACTCGATTGTCCGGATCGTCTTGCTCATGGCGGTATTGGCAATCAGCGTGAACGTCACATCCGTCGGCGGGCTCGCCGCGAGCTGCCCGACAATTTCGAATTGCCCAGTGCCATCCACAGGGATTATCCTGTAAGCGTTATCGGCATTGTTGCCGCCGCGCCGCGCGCCCGGCACGTCCATGCCGAACCAGTGATGCGGCTCACCCTCCACCTTCAGCACGCGCGGGCGCCCTGGATCGCTGTTGGCGGCATTCAGTGCACAGTGAAAAACGAATTCCGCGACAGCGCCATCAAAGCTTGCCATCGCCTCTGTGCTGGGACGCTGCGTAATGCGCGACAGCCACAACAACGATGCGCGGGCGCGCGCCGCCGCGAGTTCGGGCGTATTGTAAATGCGAATGGCCAGCGATTCCAGATCGCGCTGGTCCGCCGTCGCCAGCGGGTTGGCAGGCACAAGCGCGCCTGCAAACAGCAAGTCCAGATCATTTGCGGTCCGCGACATGGGCTTTGTCTCCGGCATATATTCGACCTTACCCACCTCGCGCGCTCCCGGCACGCGTCAGGCACCCCCCATCGCAGATGCGCGCGTAAGTGCCACGCAGCGCTGCCCGTTTGACCTGGCCCGCTGCGGCCAGTAGGCCAAATGCCAGGGAGCAGCACGGGGCATCATGCAGAGGTCACCTTCAGTCGCGGCCAGAACAGCAACTGATCACGCCTCGCCGATCGATACCGACGCGCTGATTTACAGCGCACGGATGGTCAGCGGCAATTTCGCCCCGGTCGAGCCCGGCCTGATCGAACGCGTAACCCGCCTCGTGGATTGGCTGAACACGCAGCCGCCGCTGCCCCTGGCTCGCCGGTCGGAAGTGGAGTTGCAGTTGCGCAAGCTGCTGGCGACCCGTCTGCGCCTCGCCGCCGATCGCACACGCCTGCCGGAAATCGCCGCCGAAACCATCAAGCGCCCGATTTTCGTCATCGGTTTCGCCCGCACAGGCACGTCGCTGCTGCACTCCCTGCTCGCCGAGGATCAAGGTGCGCTGGCACCGAAATGGTGGCACACACATGAGCCCTCGCCGCCACCCGGGGAGGTGCCCGTCGCCGACGCACGCATCGAACTCGCGGCGCAGGATCTGGACCGGCTGTTGCACCAGGCGCCCGGCTTGCTGACGCTGCATCCTTACTGGGACAAGCGCGGCCATTGCCTGATCGAGGACGAGGAAATCTTCACGCTCGACTTCCAGAACGCCTACCCCTCGTTGCTATACCGCGTGCCCGCGCTGGCGATGATCCTGGACGCCAGCAATATAGCGGCCGCCTACCAGTTTCATCGTGAGTTTCTGCAGCATCTGCAATGGAGGCAACCGGTCACGCATTGGGTGCTGAAAGGCATTTACCACCAATTTGTTTTAGACGAACTGTTCAATGCATACCCGGACGCGATATGCATCTGGCCGCACCGCGATCCGGTCGAGGTTTATCCCTCCATGCTCGCGATCACCGCCGTTCTATACGGCGCCATCACCGACTGGACGATGGATTTCGAGGCGCTGGGGCCGGCGTTCGTGCAAAGCATCCGCCAATCGCTCGATGGCACCCTGGCCAATCCGCTGATCGACGATCCGCGAATTTTTCATGTCGATTTCCGCGACCTCAGCCGGGACCCGATCGGCACGATCCGAAGCGCCTATACGCAGTGGGATTTGCCGTTCACGACTGATTTCGAAGCACGCATGCAGGCATGGCTTGCCAGTCCCGCCAACAGCTCCCACCGCTACGGTCGCTACAATTATCGTTTCGAGCCATTCGGCCTCAGCCACGACATGCTGGCGCAGACCTTCTCCGACTATCGCGCCCGCTTCTGCAACCCTGACCGCGCTCTTACAGGTTCATCCCGATGCCACAATTGAATTTCACGTTGACGGACGGATCCGCGGTCTCGGTTTCCTGCGCGGTCGGCGAAACCGTCATGAACGCCGCGACGCTCAACGGCGTACCCGGCGTGGAGGCAGTCTGCGGCGGCTTCTGCAGTTGCGCCACGTGCCACGTGTATGTGGACGATGCATGGATCGAAAAGCTGCCCCCACCATCCGGCGATGAAAACGAAATGCTGGATGGCACCGCGGCGGATCGCCTACCGGGCAGCCGGCTGTCATGCCAATTGAAGGTAACCGCGGAATTAGACGGCCTGTCCGTGCGCATGCCACCGACGCAAGCCTAGCGAAACGGCCTGCCGCCGCCAACCTCAGCAATTCCCGGACCCCACAAGATGGGGTCTGGGGCCTCAGGCCGCAGCGGGTCCAGGGCAGAACCCTGGCCTTCCTACCACTTTGCGGCCGGAACCCGTCCTAAAACAGTCCCGGATCCCGCAACTTCTCCCCCACAAATGCAACAAACCGAGCCGCGTCCGCCCCATTGATCACGCGATGATCATAACTCAGCGAAAGCGGCAGCACCTGGCGCCAGGCGATACCATTACCGTCCGGCACCGCACGCTGCGCTATCGGCAACACGCCCAGAACCGCCACCTCGGGTGCATTGATGATCGGCGTAAACCCCGTGCCGCCGATATTGCCCAGCGAACTGATACTGAAACATCCGCCCGACATATCCGCCATCGGCAGCCCCCTGCCCCGGGCCCGCTCCAGCTTCGCCGCAAGCTCGTGCGCGATCTCGCCTAAACTTTTCTTGTCGACATCGCGGATAACCGGCACCAGCAGCCCCGCCGGCGTTTCAGTAACGATACCGATATGCACATACTTTTTCCAGGTCAGCGTCGCCCCCGCTGTGTCCAGCGACGTATTGAACACCGGATATTCATGCAAGGCATCCGCTACCGCCTTCATCAACGGCACCAGCGGCGTGATCCTGATGGCATCCGGCGCACTGTTCCATGCCGTGCGCCGTGCCTCGAACCCGCTGATATCCACCTCGTCGTGATGCGTCACGTGGGGGATCATCGTCCAGTTGCGGGTCAGAAAGGCGGAGGTCAGCGCCTGATTCCGCGGCAACTTCCGGGTTTCAACCGGCCCGAACTGCGAAAAGTCGATCGTCGGCCACGGCGGCCGCGGCGCCGCGGCCGGCGGCGTCTCCGCCATCAGGCGATTTCGCCGATAATGGTGCCAACCTGATAGATTTCACCGGGCTCCTTCAGAATACGCAATGTCCCGCTAGCCGGCGCATCGATTTCCTGCACCGATTTTTCGCTTTCGATGGCGTAAAGCGGCTCGCCTGCCTGCACCGCGCCGCCGTCAACCACCAGCCATTCGGTCAGGGTCGCCTCATCCATCGAAAATCCCAGCTTTGGCAGGATGATTTCAGTAGCCATGTTTGCTCCAGGAAACGCGTAATCCAGAATATCGCCCGACCGGCGTCAAGCCATCAAAATCCGCCGAAGCGGAAACCGCCTACCCCGCCATTGTTTGCCTTACGGCCGCCACGATTTCGTCATGGCTATATAGAAAACCCTGTTCCAGCACTTTCGAAAACGGCACCGGGCAATCCTTTGATGCCACTCGCTGCACCGGCGCCTTCAGCACACCCCATAGAAGTTCGTGCAGCCGCGCAGATATTTCGGCGCCGGGCCCAAAACTGCGCACCGCCTCATGCACCACCACGGCACGCCCCGTCTTGCGCACGGAGGCCACGATTGTCTTCATGTCCAGCGGCGAAACCGTGCGCAAATCGATCACTTCGCAGGAAACGCCTTCCGCCCCCAGCTTCTCGGCAACCGGCAGAATATCGTGGATCGACCGGCTATAGCCGATCAGCGTCACATCGGTCCCCTCGCGCAACACCGCAGCGCGGCCCAACGGCACAAAGCTGCCACGCTCCGGCGCGGCCCCCGGCGTCCAATAGCTTGGCATGTGCTCGATGAACATCACCGGATCCGGGTCCTCGATCGCGGACCGCATCAACCCATATGCATCGGCGGGGTTCGAAGGCGCCACTACCTTGATACCCGGCGTGTGGCAGTACCAGGCTTCAAGGAAATCCGAATGCTGCCCCCCGGTGCCGAAACCGGATCCGGTCATGGTGCGTATCACCATCGGCACATGTGTCTGCCCGCCGGACATGAACCGCAGCTTGGCCGCATGATT
>JAATGE010000304.1 GCA_015654825.1 Rhodospirillales bacterium | reverse complement strand
AGCGCCCACAGCGCCCCATACGCCAGCACCGCGGCAGCGGCGCGGCCGGTGAGCTCATCCGGCTCCCACCACGCCGCTTCGCCGAGACCCGCCAGCAGCAGCGGCAGCGTCAACACGTCCGGCAGCCGAAAACTCTGCGCGTCGATCCAGCCCAGCGCCAGCAGCCACCAGCCCAGGATGCACGCGAGCCACAGCTCGGCGCCCCCCGGCACCACCACCGCCGCCACCGCCGCCACCCCCAGCGCCGCCAGCTCGATCACCGGATGCATCGCCGCGATCGGCGCCCCGCAATGCCGGCAGCGCCCGCGCTGCCAGACGAAACTGACCAGCGGAATCATCTCCAGCGGCCCCAGCACGTGGCCGCACGCCTCGCACGCCGAGCGCGCCACCGCGATCGGCCGATCCTCCGGCAGCCGCCGCACCAGCACGCCAAGAAAGCTGCCAACCGCCGGCCCCGCGAGCACCGGCAGAATCCAACCGTTGATTAACTCGACCGGGGCCCCCATTGCCCTGCACCATGGTGTAGAGATACGGCGCCGTATAGGCGGAGGCGCGCGTAGCGCCGCACCGATGAGGATTTTACCCGGCATGAATGTTTCCGGTGCGCGCCTGACCGCGCAAAACTCCGCCCAGGCCACCCAAGGCACCGCGGACCGCCAGGTCGAGCTGCTGGCCACCATCCTGGTGCGCCAGGGCCACTGCGACGCCCAGACCATCGATCGCGGCCGCCGCGTCGCGCTCGAAAGCGGCCAGCGCCTGCACCTGGTGCTGCTGCAACTCGGCCTCGTCACCGAACGCGGCCTCGCCGAAGGGTTCGCCACCCTTTTGGCCGCCCCGCTCGCCGGCCCCGCCCGCTATCCCGAAGCGCCGCTGTTCCCGGAGCGCCTGACCCCCCGCTTCCTGCGCACCGCGCGCGCCCTGCCCGTCGCCGTCGAGCAGGAAACGCTGGTCGTCGCCATGGCCGACGCGCTGGACGAATTCACCCCCGCCGCCATCGCCGCCGCCACCGGCCTGCCGGTGCGCGTCGAAATCGCCGTGCCGATCGAGCTGGAAGCCGCGTTCGGCCGCCTCTACCCCGAAGGCGACGCCGCTGAAGCCTCCGAAGGCAGCGACAGCGGCGAAGCGCTCGAGGAAGATGCCGAACGCCTGAAAGACCTCGCCAGCGAAGCCCCGGTCATCCGCCTGGTGAACCAGCTCATCGGCCGCGCCGTCGAAACCCACGCCAGCGACATCCACATCGAACCGTTCGAGGACCGGCTGCGCGTGCGCTACCGCTATGACGGCGTGCTGCACGAAGCCGAAAGCCCCTCTTCCCGCCTCGCCCCGGCGATCATTTCTCGCATCAAGATCATGTCCAAGCTGGACATCGCCGAGCGCCGCCTGCCGCAGGACGGACGCATAAAACTCGCCGTGCGCGGCACCGAAATCGATTTCCGCGTCTCCACCACGCCCACCCTGTACGGCGAGAAAGTCGTGCTGCGCGTGCTCGACCGCAGCAGCGTATCGTTCGACTACGAAAAGCTCGGCCTGCCGCCGCACGTGGTGGAAGCGTGGACGCGCGCGCTGGAATTGCCGAACGGCATCCTGCTGGTCACCGGCCCCACCGGCAGCGGCAAGACAACGACGCTCTATACCGGCCTGACAACGATCAACGCGGTGACCCGCAACATCGTGACGGTCGAGGACCCGATCGAATACCAGCTTCCGGGCATCAACCAGACCCAGATAAAGCCGCAGATCGGGCTGAATTTCGCGGCCATGCTGCGCTCCATCCTGCGCCAGGATCCGGACGTCATCATGGTCGGCGAAATCCGCGACCTCGAAACCGCGCAGATCGCCGTCCAGGCCGCCCTCACCGGCCATCTCGTGCTCTCCACGCTGCACACCAACTCCGCCGCCGCCACTATCACGCGCCTGCGCGACCTCGGGCTCGAGGATTACCTGCTGACCGCCGTGCTGCGCGGCGTGCTGGCACAGCGCCTGGTGCGCCGCCTGTGCAACGCCTGCAAAAAGGAAACGCCGGCACCGCCGGAGCTGATCGCGCGCTTCGGCCTCGAATCCCGCGCCGCCGCCGGCCCGCTGCGCCTGTGGCACCCGGTCGGCTGCGCCCAATGCCGCAGCACCGGCTACAAAGGCCGCCAGGCCATCGCCGAGTTCCTGCAACCCGACCCCGACATCGAACACCTGATTTTTGCCAAGGCGGACCAGACCGAAATCGAAAAAGCCGCCGTCGCCAACGGCATGGTAACAATGTTCCAGGCCGGCCTCGAAGCCGCCCTCGCCGGCACCACCACCCTCGAGGAGGTCGTCCGCAGCATCCGGGCGGAGGCGTAACGGTGAGGTGGGTAAGGGAAGGCCAGGGGCTCTGCCCCTGGACCCCGCTGGGGACAAGTCCCCAGACCCCACTAATTGGTCGGAGGACGAGGAGGGGGGCAACTAAAACTTGCCCACGCCCGCGCTGCCCCCCTCCTTGTCCTCCGACTGATGAGGCAGGTTCTAAGGACTTGTCCTTAGCTTGGGTCCAGGGGGCAGAGCCCCCTGGCCTTACTTAATGCCTTCCTACCGCTACACCGCCGTCTCGCCTGCGGGCGAAATGATCCAGGGCGTGTTGGATGCGCCCTCGGAGCAGGCGGTCATCGACAAGCTGCATCGCGCCGGCAATTTGCCGATGCGGGCCGAGTTGGCGGACAAGCCGCGCGGCTTTCTGGCCGATCTGCTGAGTGCCGAGTTCGGCCGCGGCCGTGCGCTGACCGGCGACGAGGTCGCCAACATCACGCGTGAGCTGGCGGTCATGCTGGGCGCCGGCCAGGATCTCGATCGCGGCCTGCGCTTTCTGGTCGATACGGCGCCGAACGCGCGCATGAAGGGCATTCTGACGCAGTTGCGTGACGCGGTGCGCGACGGCAGTCCGTTTGCCGCGGCGCTGGCGCAGCATCCGCAAAGTTTTCCGCGCCTCTATATAGGTTTGATCCGCGCCGGCGAATCCGGCGGCATGCTGGCGGCGACGCTCGCCCGCCTCGCCGACCTGCTGGAGCGGCAGCGCGCGCTGCGCTCGAGCGTCATCAGCGCGCTGATCTACCCCGCCATCCTGGTCGTGGTCGGCATCGGCGCGATCGTCATGCTGCTGACCCAGGTGCTGCCGCAATTCATTCCGCTCTTCACGCAAGCCGGCGCCGCGCTGCCGACACCGACCCGCATTGTCGTCGGCATGGGCGATTTCGTTTCAAGTTACGGGCTCTATATGCTGGGCGCGCTGCTGCTGGTCGGCGTCGCCATCCGTCAGGCGCTGCGGCGGCCGGCCGTGCGCATCGTCTGGGACCGCACGTTTTTGCGCATGCCGGTCATCGGCAAGCTCTCCGGCGATATCCTCGCCGCACGCCTGTGCCGCACCTTGGGCACGCTGCTGCAGAACGGTGTGCCCTTGGTCAGCGCGCTCGGCATCGTCGTCGAGGTAATCGGCAACACCGCGGCCGAAGCCGCGGTGCGCTCGGCCACCGAAAGCGCCAAGGGCGGCGCGGGGCTTTCCCGCCCCCTTCAGCAATCCGGCATTTTCCCGATCCGCATGGTTTATTTGCTGCGCCTCGGCGAGGAAACCGCGCAACTGGCACCGATGGCCCTGCGCGCCGCCGAAATCCACGAGGAGCAAAGCCGCCTCGGCATTCAGCGTGTTACCGCCATGCTGGTGCCCGTGCTGATCATCATGATCGGCGGCGCGGTTGCCGGCATCGTAAGCTCGCTGCTGCTGGCCATGCTGAGCCTGAACGATCTGGCGCAGTAACGGGCCTTCGGCATGGACATCCACCCGCCCGAGCGCCCGGCGCATTCGATCCGCGAATTCCTGCTGCAGATCTTCACCATCACGTGCGGCATAGTCATTGCGCTCGGCCTCGAGGGCCTCGTCGCCGACCGTCGCGACGCGCGCCTGGCGGCCGAAACCCGCGCCGATTTTTCCGCTGAACTCAGCGAGAACCTCGGCAAGGTGGAACTGCTGCGCGGCTTCACGCCGGCCGACGAAAAATGGATCAACGCGGTACTCGCCTGGGGTACCGCGCGCCTGAAGCACACCGACGCAAAACCGCCGTCGGACCTGCAGGGCCGCAGGTTCGCCGTCCTGAACAACGCCGCCTGGGAAACCGCGATCGCAACACAGGCGACCCGCCTGCTAAGCTTCGCCGAAGCGCGGGCCCTCGCCCGGGCATACAACAGCCAGGCGGCCCTCAACGCCATGAGCGCGCAGGCCCGAGAGCAATGGCTGACCGTGTCCGGCTATGAAGACGTGGAAAACCTGACCGACGCGGAATTGCGCGACGCCCTCCGCGCTTTGCACGTATCGCTGTCGTTCACCCTCTCGCTCGACGCTTTGGAAAGCCGCGTCATCAGCGACTACAAATCCGCGCAGGTGGAGATCGGCAAGGCAAGATAAAGAAGGCCAGGGGCTCTGCCCCTGGACCAAGCTGGGGCCTGAGGCCCCAGACCCCCATTAGCGCTGCGCGGCTTTTCATCGTCTCCCCCCAATAAGTGGGGGTCTGGGGCCTCAGGCCCCAGCGGGTCCAGGGCAGAGCCCTGGCCTTCCTTACCTCAACCTATCAGTACGATTCGCTGGAAACCGCGGCCGCCTGCACGGCCGAATACGTGCGCAGCGCGGGCTTCAGCGTCTTCGAATTGAAGAACGGCAACTGATCCGCGATATGCGGCGAATTCGGCCGTGACGCATTGCCGTATGTCAGCAGCGTGCCGCCCACCGAACCGGTCGGCGTGAATTCCACCACCTGCACATATCCATCGCCGCCGTACGAAACGAACTCCCCGAACGCGCCGACATACACTGGGTTGGTGACGCGCAGCGGCCCGAACGGATCGTCCGCGCCGCTCTGCGGATCGTTGGCGAGGAACGGCAGCACGCGCTGCTGCGTCGCCCCGAGCCGCGTCACCAGCGTGGTTTTGTGCGCGCCGCCCCACGGCGCGCTGGCGCCCCCGACCGACGCGAAGTTGGCCGAAACAACGTTGTAGGCGTTGTCCAGGTCCACCAGCAATTGCGCGTTGTTGACCGGATCGAGGCCGATCGGCGTGGTCAGCGGATTCTCGGCCTGCCACGGCGTGACGAATTTCGGATGCGGCGAGTTGAACGCCAGGCTCTTGTCCGGAACGATCTTGCCGGACTGCACGTCGGCCACCACCTCGTTCCACCATTCCTCGAACAGCACGCCGCCGACGCTGTCCGCATCGCCGGTATGATCCCACGCCGTCAAGATCGCCGACGCCTTGCCCGCGATGGTATCGCCGCCATTGGCCGCGTTGTTCGCAATGGTCAGCAGGTCGGGCAGGATGCGGTCCGCCAGGTACATCTCCGTGGACATCTTGCCGGCCAGCACCTGCGCCGGATTAAGCTTGCCGGGCGCGCTCAGGAACGTCGCGCCATGCTGCGGCCGGAAATCCATTTCGCTCGGCGCCACATAGGCCGGATAGTTGTCCGGATCCAGGCTCGCGGGCTGCGGAATGGCGCTGGTCCAGGGCGGATTGTTGCTGTTGCCGACCCACCCGCCGGGCGGGTTCGCCGCCTGCGGCAGCTGCTCGAACGTAAACGTCTTGGTCCACAGCTTCGTGGGATCGGTGCCGTCCAGGATCGTATTGAAATAGTCGCTCGCGGTGCCGCCGTTGCGCACCGGCTGGCGACCGCCGAACAGGTAGAACACGTTGCCGTTCCGGTCCGCATAGATCGTATTGAAGAACGGCATCTGCAGCATCGATTCCGCGGCCTGGAACTGCGTCAGGTTCTTCGCCTGGATCATGTTCCAGTACTGCGTCACCAGCGAAGGCTGGTCCAGCGCGGGCACCCGCAGCGCCAGCGCCTGCGTATGCGCCGTATTGAACGCCACCACCGGCCCATGGATGGAATTGTAGATATCCATCGTCTGCACCGCATAGGTCCCGTTCGGCTGCAGTACTTTCAGCGTGCTGGTGGTGTGCTGCAGCGGCAGGTACTGGCCGCCGTACAAATACTTCGTTCCGGTCTGATCCAGCGTCAGCTGATACAGGTCGGCGTTCTGGATCGTGTTGTTCGTATGCGTCCACCCGATATAATCGGAAAAGCCGATGCCGATGAACGGGCCGCCGACGAACGTCACGCCGCTGGCGTTCAGCGTCGGGCTGTTCGGATTGCCGACCACAAGATTGGCTTCCACCCACTGGTAAACACCGAAATTCTGCCCGGCGTCGCTGTTGTCGAGCGGCTGGTTCACGCCCCACGGCAAATGCGGGTTGCCCATCAGGATGGCGTTGCCGTCAGCCGATTTCGCCGGCGCGATCGCCCACCCGTTGGAACCATCCAAATGCCGCGACGGCTTCAGCTTGCGCACCGCCGGCATGCCCCCCGCCTGCCACGCGCTGATCCGCCCAGGCACGCCGTCCTGCTCCACCGTGAACGTCCAGTGGATGGTATTCAGTTCGCCCGCCGTAATGTCGCTCGGCACCACCGGCAATATCGGCTTCAGCTGCGGCAGGATGTCGTTCGGATGCCGCGTCACATATTCGTTCACGCCGTCGCAGAAGGCCTGCAAAACGCTCTGCTGAAACGCGCCGCCCTGCGCCACCCAAGCCTGCGCCCGCGCCACGACGCCGTAACGACGCACCCGCATGTCGTAATCGAGGTTGAAGTTATCCGCGCCCGGGCCAAAATATTCCGCCGACCGCCCGCGCGCCCGCGCCACGTTGTTCAGCAACGTCTCTGCGTGGTTCTCCATCTGCGCATAAGCCAGGCCACGCACCACGGTGGGAATATCGGCGCCGTAGATGTGCGGCACCGCATACTTGTCCCAGATGATTTTCGACGTCTGCGCCCGCGCCCCGCCAACCCATGCGACACTCAACGCCGTCGCCGCCAACAGCGCACCCGCCCGCAACCGGATTGTCATGACCACGCTCCCTACCCTGCACGCCGGCTTCGCGCCGGTTCGCGCCGAGATGACCAGCAACTGCTACGTTCGGCAAGGGGATAGAAGGCCAGCGGCTCTGCCCCTGGACCCCACCACGCGCAGCTTCCTTTCGCACGACGGGGACAAGTCCCCAGACCCGATTAATTTTGTCGGAGGGCGAGGAGGGGGGCAGCGAGAACTTGCCCACGCGCGAGTTGCCCCCTCCTCGCCCTCCGACTGATTAGCAGGTTCTAAGGACTTGTCCTTAGCTTGGGTCCAGGGGGCAGAGCCCCTGGCCTTCTTCCTCGCCTCACGCCGCAGGTGCCAGCCGTTTGAGGAACGCGGACAATTTATGGCGGCGCAATTCGCTGCGCGCCTTGGCGTCGTTGGTCATGTAGTTCAGCTGCATGCTGTAGCGAGGCCCCACGAACGGCAGGTGCCCGTGCCACGTGGTCGGCCCGTTCGGGAACACCAGCAGCGTGCCGTT
>JAATGE010000035.1 GCA_015654825.1 Rhodospirillales bacterium | reverse complement strand
TAATCGTGCCGGGCGCGAGCCTCGCCCGGCCGGAGGATGCCGGCCACACGGAGCACACCAACACGCAGATTTTTGTGCCCTCCGGCCACGCCGCGCCGGCAACCGCACCGTACGGCAATTACGAAACACCCGCCTCGCTGGCGTGCCTGTACGGGCTGGCCGCCTCGGTGCCTGGTTGCAATCCAACAACGGCCACCGCTCTGGCCACAGGCGGCAGCCGCACAATCGCCATTGTGGATGCCTTCGATGATCCGAATGCCGCGGCGGACCTGGCGGCATTCAGTGCCCATTTCGGCCTGCCGGCGATTAACGGCAGTAATTTCCGGGTGGTCTATGCCGGCGGCACGCAACCGGCGCAGGACGGCAGCGGCGGCTGGGAACTGGAGGAGTCGCTGGATATCGAAATGGTTCATGCCCTGGCACCGCACGCCAACATCGTTTTGATAGAGGCTGCATCCAACGGCGTGGCCGACCTGTACGCGGCGGACCAGGTCGCGGCAGGCCTGGTTTCCAATGCCGGCGGCGGCGAAGTTTCCAATAGCTGGAGCGGGGCCGAGTTTCTCGGCGAAGCCGGCTACATGGCGCAGCTGAATGCCGCCAACGTGGTATTTTTTGCATCCACCGGGGACATTGGCGGGTCCGCGCAGCCGGCGGTGTTTCCCAACGTGGTTGCGGTCGGCGGCACCACGATAAAGCGCAGCCGCGCCGGTGATTTCGTGGCGCAGACCGCCTGGTCGAGCACGGGCGGCGGTGACAGCAGTCTGATTTTGCGCCCCGCTTTCCAAAGCGCGGTGAAGCGCATCGTGGGCCCGCACCGCGGCGTGCCGGATGTGACATTCGATGGCGATCCGCAAACCGGCGCATGGATTTACGATTCGATACCGTATAACGGAACGGAATTGGATTGGGTCGTGGTCGGCGGCACCAGCATGGGCAGTCCATCCGTCGCGGCCCTGGTCAACGATGCCGGCACCTTCAACGCCGGCACGCCGGCGGAGCTCACGGGGATTTATGCCGGATTGGGCAATGCGGCCAACTTTACCGATATCGCCAAGGGCGCCTGCCCTAACGGCGCACGCAAGCGGGCGCAGATCGGCTACGATTTGTGCACCGGCATCGGCACGCCGCTGGGTTTGATTGGAAAATAGCCCTGCAGGAACGAGTTTCGCCGGGGCGGGCCGCGTTCAGCGGCCATCTGGTCCATTTGTTTACGAGGAGCATTTCCAAAGTGAAACAAAAGTCCCTTATCCGCGCATCCCGTATTGCGTTGGCGGCGGCCGGGCTCGCCATCATGGCGCCGGCCAAGGGAGCCGATACAATGGGCGGCTCTGGCAATCCCGGCGTCCCGCCGATCGTTGATGAAACGCAGCTGGTTTCCCTCGGCGGCAATACCAGGCCGGAAGCCGTTGCGCAAAATGATCGCGGGCCGGTCGCGGATTCGATGGTTCTGCCTCATATGCAGCTGCTGTTGAAGCGCACCGCCGGCGCCAAGGCGGCGCTCGAAGGCTTTATCGCCGGGCTGTATGACCAAAATTGGGCATCGTACCATCGCTGGATATCGGCGAGGCGGTTTGGCGCTGCATTCGGACCGCCCCCGGCAAGGATCGCCGCGGTAGTGGGCTGGCTCGACGACCATGGGTTTCAGGTGAACGCGGTATCCGATGGCCGCACGATTATCGATTTCAGCGGCACCGCGGGCCAGGTGCGCGAAGCGTTTCACAGCGAAATTCACCACTTGGATGCCGGGGGCACGCCGCATATCGCCAACATGAGCGATCCACAGATTCCCGCCGCGCTGGCGGATGTGGTGGAAGGGATCGTTTCATTGCACGATTTCCGGCCGCACACGAATTTCAAGACACGGCCAGCCTACACTTTCACCGGCGGCAACGGCGAGGGTTACGAGGCTGTGGTGCCAGCGGATCTTGCGAAGATCTATAATCTGACACCGCTGTTCAAGGCCGGCATCACCGGCCGGGGCCAAAGCATCGTCGTGATCGAAGATACCGACGTCTACAGCAAGACCGATTGGACGGATTTCAGGAAGACCTTCGGCCTGGCGAAATACAAGTCCGGATCCTTCGAACTGACGCACCCGAAACTACCCGGCGGCCGCAATAACTGTGCGGACCCGGGCGTGCTCGGCGGCAACGAATCCGAAGCCGAACTCGACGCCGAATGGGCAAGTGCCGCGGCACCCGATGCCGCGATCCAACTGGCGGCGTGCGCGGACACGGTGAATGGTTTCGGTGGCCTGATCGCCCTGCAAAATCTGGTCAACAGCAGCACGCCGCCTACGATCGTCAGTATCAGCTACGGTGAATGCGAGGCCGCGAACGGGGCGGCCGGCAACGCGGCGTATAACAGTATTTACCAGCAAGCGGTGACCGAAGGCATTTCGATTTTCGTATCGTCGGGCGATGAAGGCGCGGCGAGCTGCGATGCGGACCTGCAGAACGCCTCGCACGGCATTGGCGTCAGCGCATTTGCCTCGACGCCATACAACATGTCCGTCGGGGGCACCGATTTTGGCGATACCTACGCAAAATCGAACGACACGTATTGGAGCGGTACGAACAGAAAAGATTACGGTCAGCACCGTCGTACATTCCAGAAATTCCCTGGAATAATTCTTGCGCAAGTCAGCTGATTACAACTGAGCTCGGTTTCGCCAAGCCGTACGGTGCCAGTGGAACCTGCAACAGTGCCATTGGTCAGAACGATTTCTTGACCACCGCCAGCGGTAGCGGCGGGCCAAGCGGCTGTGCGACCGGCACGCCTTCCAAGCCGGAAATTGTGAGTGGATCGTGCCAGGGCTACGCCAAGCCGGCCTGGCAGACCCTACTCGGCAACCCGAACGACAGGGTGCGCGATATTCCGGACGTTTCGTTGTTCGCTGCCAACGGTGTATGGGCGCATTACTACGTGTTCTGCGACTCCGATCCGTATGATTTCAATACCAATTGCAGTGGCTTGCCCAGCACCTGGCCGGGCGCCGGCGGCACGTCGTTCGCCTCACCGATCCTCGCCGGCGTGCAGGCGTTGATTAATCAGCACAAAGGTGCGCCGCAGGGCAATCCGGCGCCGCGATACTACGCGCTTGCGAATGCCGAATACGGGGCCAACGGCGCCAGCCAATGCAATTCCACTGCCGGCAAACAAACCTCAGCTTCCTGCATATTCTATGATGTGACGCTCGGCGATATCGATGTAAATTGCGACAGCACGATCGATTGCTTTGGCAACAAGCAGCCCGAAGGTGTCCTGTCGCTGAGCTCCCGCACGTTCAATCGGGCCTATGGCAGCAACGTCGGATGGGATTTCGCGACCGGCATCGGTACGATCAATGCCTTTAACCTGGTTAATGCCTGGTAGGGCTTTATAAGGGTGACCTTGGGCCACCGCCAAGAGGCGGCTGCTGTGGGAGCTACCGTGAACGCAATGACGCGGCAAAGGCAGCGTCGTTGCTCTTTCAAGGCGGCTTCGCCCCACCGCAGCGCCGCCGCGGGGGCCGGTTATGGCACCAGCTTGAACACGTCGACGAACGTTCGGGTCGGACGCTTCGACCCGAAACGAAACGCAAATTAACAAAAGTTTTTTGGTTCTTTTTTTCAAAAAAGAACAAGGAAAAAGCGCTTCTTTTTGAAAAAAGAAGCAAAAACTTTTGTTAATTGTTCCCTTGTCCGCCGACGTCAGTTGCAGGTCTGCGACACTTGGCGGCGATGGCGCCGTGGCCGCCGCCCGCGCCGCAACTGCCGTCATGGCAAGCAGGCTCGTGTAGAGCAGTGCGCGGAAAGCGTTGGCAATCGGCTCCGCTGTCATCGATGCGGATCGCCTTGGGCGCATGCGTGCCGCGGTCAGACATTGAGCGTGGCTTCGTGGGCAGTCAGCCGATCGGCCAGAGCCTGGGCTTCAGCCTCGCGGGCAAAGGAGATCAACGGGCGGTGGACCCCGTTTTCGTCAAGCGCGACCAGATGCCAAGCATCCGCGCCACGCCAGTTCGCCATAGCCACGACCCTGAACGCTGTCATGAGGCAAGTATGGCATGCGCGGGGTTGCTTTGCACGGATGGTCGATCGGCGTGAGATGCACGTCGACCTGCATCTGCGCGAGAAGCCGCGCAGCGCTATTGGGGGTCCGGGGCCTCAGGCCCCAGCGGGTCCAGGGCAGAGCCCTGGCCTTCCTCTCTTCATGTTGCCGCCCAGCCCCCCTCAAAGAGCGTCGCCATCAAAGCCTACCGAGGCTGTCATAATCGGGCGCGGATCCGAGCGCCCCGGTCGCCAGCGCAAGTGTGGCCGCGGCGGACAGGGCGGTGGAATAGGCATCGATATTGGTGTTTCTCGCCTGCAGAAGCTGGGTTTCGGCAATGGTCAGATCGGTAATCGAGCCGACGCCACGCCGATAGGAAGCGAGTGCCGCGTCGAATGTCGTCCGCGCGGCGGCCGAGAGAGACTCGGATGCGGCATGCGCTGCAAGACTTGTCCGCAGCGCGTTGTCCGCCATTGCAATTTGGCGCACCGCATCGTCGCGCACCTGCGTCAATCGTGCTTCCGCGCTGTCCGCTTCGGCGTGCGCTTGCGCCAGCGCCGCCGACCGTGTGCCGCCGTCGAACAACGGAATAGTCACGCCTGCGAATATGCTGCCGCCGAGGCGATTGCCATTGATGTTTTCCGTTGGGGCCTGCTGACCGATACCGGGCAGGGCCGTGACCGCAAGGCCGCCCGCGGTGTAGGCGCCCGTGGCCGAGAGGAATATCTTCGGCTTGAATTCCGCCTCGGCGGCGCGGATTTTCGCCAGGCTTGCCTTTTGCGCCGCATAGGCGCCCTGAATGTCCGGGCGGCGTGCCAGCGCCTGCGAAATGATCGCTTCGATCGGCGCGACCATTGAAGGCGACAGCCTGCGCCCCGAAACGCCGGCAATCCTGATCTTTGTCAGCGGCGAAATCCCCATCGCGGAAATCAGTGCGAGATAGGCGTTCTGCGCATCGCCCGTAGCCTGAACCAGTGCCAGGTTGCCTTGCGCGGTCGCTTGCCGCGCCTGTGCGACTTCGATCACCGTGCCTACGCCATGCTTATAGCGATCCTCGGAAGCAGCCTGTACCGCCTTGGCATTCTTCAGCGAGTCGCCCGCCGTCGCGAGCCGCGCCTCAGCCGCCAGCTGTGCGTAAAACGCCAGGCTGACATCGTAGATCAGTTGCTGGTGCGCTGCCGTAAACGCAACGTTCGAAATGACGGACGCCTGCTTTGCGGCATCCACGATCGCGCCCCGCTCGCCGAAATCGAACAATAGCCACTGGACCGAAACGGCCGAGACCGCGCCGCCGGCCGACCCGTTGCCGAGCAGGGTTGTACCCGATGCGGAATCATGGCCGTTGCTCGCCTGATATCCGCCGACGGCCGTCGCAGTGATATTCGGCAGGTAGGCGCTCTCGGCAATTCCGGCGGCGAGGGCCACGCGTTTCGCGTCATTCCACGCAATGCGCGTCCTCGGATTGTGCGACTCCGCGAGGTCGATCAGTTCGGGAAGCGAGTACGCCCTGGCGGCGTCGATTGCCGGCGCGGTCGGCAGGATTCCCAGACCGGGTGTGGCCGGCAGCACATAGCCGCCGGCGGTATTGCCGGTATTGGCCGAGCCGGCGATGATATCGCCCGACTGCGAAACCGCCGGGCTCCACGGTCGGTCAGCTCGTTCCGGCGCCGTTTCGAGCGCGGAGGTGGCGCATCCGCTTGCCACAAGCGCCAGGCCGACGCGCAGGGGGCGCCTAGGCCGCGACATAATCCGCCCCCGCTTGCGCGTCTTCGTTCATGCAGGCGACCGCGTGCTCCAGCCGCGCCAGCGGGATCGTGATGGGCGCGTTCGGCTGGGCTTCCCACGTCCGAGCGGCAATCGTTTCGGGCGCCGGCCCGCCTGCGTCCAGCGTATCGGCGAGCCGATCCAGCCGCCGCGCGACGTCGCGGCCGAACGGACGATCGGGCAGGCCCTCCAGCAGCAATGGGCCCTGGCACGCATCGATGGCCATCAGGACGCCCTCGCGGCACTCGGTCCAGGTCCGTGTGGGGCGAATGGGCAACGGCTCATAGCTCGCCAGGGCAAGGTCCTGTTCGAGTGCGCCGGCCGCGGCCTGTGCTTCGGCTGCCAGCGCCCATCGCTTCCACGTGACCCCCTCTCGCGCCAGCGACGCGAACTTTCGCAGCAGCGCGGCGATTGCCGGGTCGACCCTGGTGGCGACCGTGACCGGCCAGACCTGGGTGAAGATCAGCGTGACGACAAGGTTGCCGAACAGGATGCCGATCACCCTATCCCGGGCGATCGTCAGGTCGAACTCGGGACCCGATCCCTGAACCACGGAAAGAAAGAACGCAAATGCGAGCTGGAATCCGACATAGGAGATGCGCGGGCTGCCGGCCGCGATCCAGCCCGAAACGAAAGCCATGCCGGCGACGATCGCCATGAGCTCGCCGATCGAAGTGACGCCGGGCATTACGAACACGATCGCCGCCAGCCCAAGCGCCGCGCCGATCAGGCAGCCGAGAATACGCAACGTCAGTTTCTCGATGGTTTCGGCCGTAGTGCCGAGGGAAACGATGTAGCAGGTGATGAAGCAGGTATGGATGCCCGGCCAGTCCAGCAACGAGTAGGTGACATAGCAAAACATCGCCGCCGCCGTGGCCTTCAGGGCGTACTGGACGTGCAGCGGATTGGTGAAGGCGTCGGGCGCGAAGAAGCCGGATTTAGCCGTGGCGGCGGGCGGTGGTTCAGGCGCCGGCGCCACCGCGAAGCTCGCCAGCAGGTCACGGATCGCCGCGAAGGCCGCGATCGTTGCGGGCGGTGTGTCCGGTGCCAGATCCGGATCGAAGGCGATATCGAGAGGATAGCGGCCGCGCGCGAGGATGCCCGCCATTTCGTCGAGACAGGCGGCCAGCGCCCGGCGGCTTGCCGCATCCTCGGTTCCCGTCATCCCGATGACCACATCGACCAGAGCGAGAAGCGCGCAGGTCGATCGCGCGGCCTGGGCGAGCGACGCCAGCGCCGCGGCGGTCGCCGTCCGCTCGGCGCCGGCGAGCCTCAGCCAGGCCGGAATTTCCCCCAGCCCCTCATGCAGGCAGTCGGCGAAGGCGCCGCGCCGCCTATCGCCAGGGTCGCGCAGTACGGCGGCGGCGAGCCGCAGGCGATGCGCCAGTGCCTGTCCGGTCAATCGGCGCGGGGACGGTCCTATCAGCAGGTTGACGACGATCGAGATGGCGGCGGGTATCGCAACGAACAGCCACGCATAGAGCAGCGCGCGGGTGGCGATCTCGCCGATATGCGCCGTGCCCAGAACATCCAGCGCATAGCCCGCGATGAGCGCGATGATGCTGCCGACCGGCTTCAGTTTGCTCGCCGACGCCGCGAACAGCAGGCAGAACGAAAGCAGCGCGATGGCGGCGACGCGCCACAGCGGACGGTCGATCACCACCGTGGTGAGCAGCAGCACAGCCCCGATGATGATCGTTATCAGCAGCACGAACACCAGGCTGACCAGCACGCTGCTGGCCCGGTCGGGCTTGATGACGAACAGCGCGACGTAGATTGTCAGCGCGGGTTCCGGCGTCTGGTAGATTTCCACGACGAGCGTGGTGAGCGCACATATCAGCGCCAGCCGCACCGCGAATTCGGCCCGCTCCGGGAATGGTGCCAGAAGGCCGAGCACCCGCCTCGCAACCGGAAATCGGCGTTCATCGGCAGGCGCGGCCATGCCTCACCTCGACAACCGCCGTTGCGCCCAACCGCACAAGCCACGCTGGCGGATCTTGCAGGCGGATGCGGACGGGAAAACGTTGCGCGACCTTGACCCAGTTCAGCGACCGCTCGACGTAAGGCACCGAGCGCGGCAGGTTGATCCGGTCGGTGTCGAGAACGCCTGCGCCGATACCCTGAACCACGCCTTTTATCGGCACGGTGCGATCAATCAGGGAAAACACGGTCACGCAGTCACCGACCCGGATGGCGTGCAGTTCGTTTTCCCGAAAGTTCGCGACCGCGAACCACTCATCGTCGCCAACGAGCGTGAACAGGGTCTGCGAGGGTGCCACGATCTCGCCGCTCAATACGGTAAGGCCGGTGACGCGGCCCGCGTGGGGTGCCCGCACGGTCGTGTCATCAAGCGCGCGCCTGGCGATGGCCAGGGCGGCCCGCCGGGCGCGCACGTTCGCTTCGGCGCCCGCCTCGGTATCGATGGCCTGCAGGGCGGACGCTTCCTGCTCGTGGGCCTGCTGCAACGATGTGGCGGCGTCCCGGGCAGCCGTCTCGGCCTGGTCGAGTTGCTGCGCGGGGATGTATCCCTTGGCCGCGAGCGGCCGCAATCGGTCGGCGGTCCGCCTCGCCAGGTCGAGATTGGTTGTCGCCCGCCTGACCTGGTCGGCTGCGACCGTTGCGGCCGAGCGCTGCGTAGAAAGGGCGCGCCGCTGCGTTTCCAGCGCTGCCTGCGCCAGGTCGAGATCCGCCCGCGCCTGTTCAACCGCCAATTGATAGGGCGCCGGGTCGATCTGGAAGATCAGTTCCCCCTTCTCGACCTTTCCATTCTCGGCAACCGGGATGTTGACGATCCGGCCACCGACGACGGAAGCCACGTGCACCACGTCCGCGTCGATGCTGGCGTCATCGGTCGATGGAGCGGCCGACCAGCGATCGCCGACATACACCGCGAGCGGGATGGCTGCGGCGATGATCAGCAGGGAGACGAGCTTCGACCAGATTGTATAGCGGCGTGTTTCCGCGGCCCGCATCGTCACTGCCCGAACAACAGCAGCCAGGCCAGCAGCGCGATGCTGAGGCCGACCGAGGCGCATACGACGAGCTGGTAGGGGAGAATGGCGGCCAATCCGGTGGCGACGAACGCGATGCGTGTGCCGATCGCGCCGACGATGCCGATCGCCGTGCAGAAGATCCACGCCGGAAAAAATGCGCCGAACAGGGTGTAGGAGGGCGCTCCCCTGACGCTGCATCCAGCCGCGACGAGCGCCACGAGAGTGAGGCTCGGCGCGCTCGTTTTTTGCCCCGCTGCTTTCATCGATCCAAACCGTTAGCGCCGCGCCCACCTTATCTCGCCGCGGTGGGTACACAAAATTTTTCGGACCTGGCGACTTATTTCGCTGCTGGCGCGGGGTCCGGGTGACTGGCTTCGCCGACCAGGGGCTTTGCCCCCTGGACCCCCATCGGCGTGCCGCCGCCTGCGTTAGCGCTGCGCGGCGGGAGTCTTTTGTACGGATATTGCGACACCGTGGGCCGGTCGGTTGGCCGGCGGCCGATGCCAGCCTCGGACCAGATAAAATGGGGTCTGGGGCCTACTGGCCCCAGCGGGTCCAGGTCAGCGCCCTGGCCTTCTTCGCGCCAACCAAAGCGCGACGCTC
>JAATGE010000360.1 GCA_015654825.1 Rhodospirillales bacterium | reverse complement strand
GCGCAGCGCCACGCCGTTGGCGCCGGTGCGCGCCTGAATTTCCACGTGCGACACCGGAAGGCCGGGGATGTCCAATGCGTTGGCATGGAGGTCGAGGTCGGCGTCGATGAGGGCGAGGGCGGCCGCGAGGCGCGCGGCTTCCGGGGGGGGCCAGGACAGGGGGGGTGCGATCGCCAGGTGGTCGACGGTCAATGCAGCGCGGACCGACGGGCGTGCGGCGAGGGTGAGCGCGGCGTCGCCGGTGACCGTGCTGGCACCGAGTTTCAATGCCAGGCCGGCCAGTTCCAGCCGCGGGCCGGCGAGGCGCAGTCTGGCTTGCAGGTCGGCCCGGGGGGCGAGGAGCGGCGCCCAGTCGGGGGGGGCGCCGCCCGGTTTGGTGGCCAGCCAGGTCAGCGTCGTCGGCAGATCCGGGGCGGACAGGGTCAGCGGGCCGGCGAGCACCGCGCCGGTGGTGCTTTCCTGCAGGGAAGCGGAGAGATGCAGCTTGGCGTCGCCGGGGAGTGTGGCGTCGGCGACCAGGCCGGGCTCCGCACCGCCGAGATCGAGCTGCAGCGCGATGTCGCGCAGCGCGCGGCCGCGCCAGGTGGCGGCCTGCGCCCGCACGTCGAGATGCACCGGTATCGGCAGGCCTGGGCGGGCCAGGCCGGCGATCCAGCCGCCGAGCGCGAACTGACCGAGTTTCGCGGCGGCATCGAGCCGCGCCGGCGGCAGCATGCGCAGGGTGACGCGCGCCTGGCCCGGCGAGTCGGCCAGCATCAATTGCAGGTCTGGCGCCTGTAGCTGGCCGCCGGAGACCTGCACGGCGCCTTGCACGCGCCAGGGGACCGCGGGCGCCGGCAGCAATTTCGAGGCGTCCGGACCGCGCGCCTGCAGGGTGCCTTGCAGCGCGCCATGGCCCAGCAAGCGGCCGCGGAAGGAGCCGCCGGTGCCTTGCAATGCGCCCTGCCCGTCCAGCGTCAGGTTGAGCGGGGCAATGCCGTCGCGGCCGGCGGCGCCGATCAGGGCGGTGAACCGGCAGGGGCGGCCCTGCACGCTGACCGTGCCCTGGGCACCGAACGCGCCGGTGTCCGGGTCGGCGTGCAGCGATGCGCTTACCGCGGTTAGGGTCAGCGCGCCGAGATGCAGCGCGCCGCCCTCGGTGCCGGCGGCGAAGCCGGGGGCGAGCGCGGGGACCGCACCGGCCGTGTCGGGCAGTGGCCAGGGGACCGTGACCACCGGGTCGGCCAGCAGCAGGTCTCGGGGGACTACGTGGCCTCGCAGCAGGGGCCAGAATTGCACTTGCAGGCGCAGGGCGCCGACCCTGGCGGAAATGCCGTCGCCGCGATCGGCCAGCTTCACTTCGGAGGCGGTGAGCACGACTTGTGGCAGCAGGCTTAGACTGACCTGGCCGCCTATGGTGACGCCTCGGGCCAGGCGGGCGCTGGCGAAGGCGGCAATGCTGCCTCGGTAGCGGCCCCACTCGAGGCGGGGGGGGACCTGCCAGGCGGCTAGCAGGGCTAGCATCAGCAGTACCGCGGCGCCGGTCAGAACTCGGCGCAGGGCTTGCATTGGGGCTCCTAAGGAAGAAGAAGGCCAGGGGCTCCGCCCCTGGACCCCGCTGGGGACAAGTCCCCAGACCCCATTAATTCAGTGGATACGGCGGCAACAACGGGGGGCCAGTCTCCCGGGGTGGGCTGGCGGAACTGGCGCATGGTGGGATACCAGGGCGAGTCGGCGCGCTCCAATAGCCAGCGCCAGTCGGTGTCGGCTCGGTTCAGCAGCCAGACTGGGCGGGCCAGCGCGCCGGCCAGGTGCGCTACCGCGGTGTCCACGGAAATGACGACGTCCAGCACCTCGATCAGCGCCGCGGTATCGGAGAAATCCTCCAGCCAGGGCGCGGCGTCGAACATCTTATCGCCCGGCGAGGCGCCGACCTGCAGGGACACGAACGAGATGTTTGGCGTGGCCAGCAAGGGCGCCAGAACGGCGAACTCGATGCTGCGGCGCCGGTCGGCGGGGAATTTCGGGTTGCCGGCCCAGACCAGGCCTGCGCGGCGGCCGGGGAGATCGGCCAGGCGGTCCCGCCACGCCGCGACTTTCGCGGGCGCGGCGCGCAGATACGGCACCGCATCGGAAAAATGGTCCGGCGAAATGCCGAGGACGGCGGGCAGGCTCATGACCGGGCATTGCAGATCGTACGGCGGCAATGGTTCTGCATCTACGAGCTGCGCGGGACCGGACAGCGTGCGGAGCAGCCGCTTCAGCGGCGGCGGACATGCGAGAACGATGCGCGCGCGTTGCGCGGCCAGCGTTACGAAACGGCAGAACTGGATGGTGTCCCCGGTGCCTTGCTCGGCATAGACCAGCACGGTCTTTTCGGTGGCGGCACCATCCCAGCGCGGCTCCGCCAGGCGGGCGTTGCCGGGGCGTTTCACGCGCCATTCGAAATGCGGCCAGCCGGCGGCAAAATCGCCGTTGGCCAGCAGCGCGTAGCCCAGCGAGGCATTCATTTCGGCGTTGTCGGGGTTCAGTTGCACGGCCTTGGTGTACGGTTCGAGGGACTCGGGCCAGCGCGCCAGGTCGCGCAGCGCCATGCCCATGTCGTGCCAGGACTCGGCATTGTTGCGATCGAGGTGGCAAACCTGCTGGAACAGGGCCAGGGCTTCCTGCGTGCGGCGCTGGAAGGCGAGCGCACGGCCGAGCTTGTGCAGCACAAGCGGATCGTCTGGTTGTTGCGCGAGCAGGCGGCGCAGCACCTGTTCCGCCGCCTCGCCGCGCTCGAGTTGCAGGTACGCGCGGGCCAGGCCCATCTGCAGGTCGGGCGCTTCCGGCATCAGTGTCAGCGCGAACTGGTAGGCGTCGGCGGCGGCTTCGAAATGCTCCAGGCTGGCGAGGCAGGCGGCGCGGTTGGCCGCGGCGTTGGCGTAGTTGGGCGCCAGGCGCAGGGCTTTGTCGAATTCCGCGAGGGCATCGTGGTGTTTGTCGAGCGCGGTCAGCGCCAGGCCGAGGGCGTTCAGGGCGATGCTGTTGTCCGGTGCGGTGCGAAGTGCCGCGCGCAGGCAGGCCTCGGCTTCCTGCGCGCGGCCGGTTTCGATCAGCAGATTGGCCAGATCGATACGGGCGGGAACGAAATCGCGGCGCAGGCGGATGGCGTGGCGGAACGCTGTTTCGGCGTCGGCGGTGCGGCCCTGATCCTTTTGCGCGAGGCCGATATGGTGGTGGAAATCGGGGGTGTTGGGTTGCAGGCGCAGGGCGGTGCGGTAGGCGGCTTCGGCATCCGCGGGGCGGTTTAGCGCGCGCAGCACGTGGCCCAGGCTGTTGTGGTAGGCGGCGGCTTGCGGCTGAAGCGTCAGGGCGCGGCGGATCAGTGTTTCGGCGGGGACGGGTTGGCCGGTCTGATGGGCGAGCACGCCGAGCAGGTGCAGGGCGTCGGGGTGGTTGGGGTTGGACGCCAGGATCTGGCGGTAGAGGGATTGGGCTTCAGCCAGGCGGCCGGCTTGGTGCAGGGCGGTGGCCTGTTGGAGGATTGGTTGCAGGTTGCCGGACATTATGGGTGGCTTCGCCGACCAGGGGGCTTTGCCCCCTGGACCCCCATCGGCGTGCCGCCGCCGTCGTTAGCGCTGCGCGGCGGGAGTCTTCTGTACGAGTTGAACAGGGTTTCGGCTCGCGTGTTAGCTCGGTGTTGATGTCGAGTTCGGAACCATAAAACGGGGTCTGGGGCCTGCGGCCCCGTCGTGCGCAGCACGCCTCCGGCGTGACGGGTCCAGGGCAGAGCCCTGGCCTTTCTTTAGAACGACAAAGCCGTAACCTGAACCACCAGCGGCAGCCCCCTTATCTCATTGAGCACCGCCTCGCTCACATCCTCATCTACCGACACCAGGCAGATCGCATCGCCGCCGGCGGCCGCGCGGCCGAGATGAAACGTCGCGATATTGATGCCGTGTTTTGCAAGGGTTTCCCCAAACCGGCCGATAAAGCCCGGCTTGTCCTTGTTGGTGACATACAGCATGTGGCGGCCGAAATCGGCTTCCACCGGAATGCCCTTGATTTCCACCAGGCGCGGCTTGCTGCCGGCGAACAGTGTGCCGGCGACGGCGCGGGTGCCGCGGTCGGTGGTGACGGCTATACGCACCAGCGTCTGGTATTCGCTGGCGCGGTCATGCACCGTTTCGGCGACTTCGATGCCGTGATCGCGCGCGGTTATGGGCGCGTTCACCATGTTCACGCCGGACATTACCGGCGACAGCAGCGCGGCGAGGGCGGCGGCGGTCAGTGGCTTGTGGTTCAGCGACGCCGCGGCGCCTTCATATTCGATGGCGATGCGGCGGATGACGCCTTCCTGTGCCTGGGTGAGCTGGCCGGCGAAGGCGCCGAGCTTGTGCATCAGCTCCATGTAGGGGCGCAGGCGGGGCGCGTCCTCGGCCGAAACGCTGGGCGCGTTGATGGCGTTGGTGACCGCGCCGGTCAGCAGGAAATCGGCGATCTGTTCGGCCACCTGCAGGGCCACGTTCTCCTGCGCTTCGTTGGTACTGGCGCCGAGATGCGGCGTGCAGACGACGTTGGGCAGCGCGAATAGCGGGCTTTGCTTTGCCGGTTCCGTTTCGAATACGTCGAGCGCGGCGCCGGCGATGTGGCCGTCGACCAGGGCTTCGTAGAGGGCCGCCTCGTCGATCAGGCCGCCGCGGGCGCAGTTGATGATGAACACGCCCTTTTTGGTTTTCGCCAGCGCCTCGCGCGAGAGGATGTTGCGCGTGGCGTCGGTGAGTGGCGCGTGCAGTGTCATGAAATCGGCCCGCGCGAGCAGGTCGTCGAGCTCCACTTTCTCCACGCCGAGGGCGACGGCGCGGGTTTCGGACAGGAACGGATCGTAGGCCAGAACGCGCATGTGCAGGCCCTGGGCGCGGTCGGCGACGATGCTGCCGATGTTGCCGGCGCCGATCAGGCCGAGTGCCTTGCCGGTCAGCTCGACGCCCATGAAACGGTTCTTCTCCCACTTGCCCGCCTTGGTGCTGGCGGTGGCTTCGGGAATATCGCGCGCCAGGGCGAACATCATGGCGATGGCGTGCTCGGCCGTGGTGATGGCGTTGCCGTGCGGCGTGTTCATGACGACAACGCCGCGCGCCGTGGCGGCTTTCAGATCGACGTTATCCACGCCGATGCCGGCGCGGCCGACGACTTTCAGATGCGTCGCGACGTCGAGCAGTTCTTTCGTTACTTTTGTGTTGGAGCGGATCGCCAGGCCGTCATAGGCGCCGATGATGTCGCGCAGTTCGGCGGGGGCGAGGCCGGGTTTGACGTCGACCTGCAGGCCGCGGCCGAGGAAAATTTCTACGGCGGCGGGGGAAAGCTTGTCGCTGATCAGGACTTTTTGCATGTGGGTCACTCCGCCGCCTGTGCCGCGTATTCGGCGCGCACCTGTGCCTCCGCCCAGTCGAGCCAGGGCAGCAGTTTTTCGATGTCGGATGTTTCGATCGTGGCGCCGGCCCAGATGCGCAGGCCCGGCGGGGCGTCGCGATAGGCACCGATATCGAACGCGGCTTTTTCTTTCTCCAGCAGGGTGGCGAGCTTTTTCGCGGCCGCGGCCTGGGCGTCGGGCGCGAGGGCTGCGAACCAGGGGGCGGTGATGACCAGGCACACCGAACTGTTGCTGCGGGTGGCGGCATCCTTGGCAAGGAAGCCGGCCCAGTCGCTGGTTTCGACCCAGGCGGCTATGGCGGCGAGATTGGCCTCGCTGCGGGCGATCAGGGTTTTGAGGCCGCCGATCGCTTCCGCCCAGCGCAGGCCGTCGAGCGCGTCCTCGACACAGAGCATGCTCGGCGTGTTGATCGTTTCGCCCACGAATATGCCGTCGATCAGCTTGCCGCCCTTGGTGAGGCGGAAGATTTTCGGCAGCGGCCAGGCGGGCTTGTAGGTTTCCAGGCGGGCGACGGCGCGCGGGGAAAGGGCGAGCATGCCGTGCGCCGCCTCGCCGCCCAGCACTTTCTGCCAGGACCAGGTGACGACATCGACCTTGTCCCAGGGAAGTTCCATGGCGAACACGGCGCTGGTGGCGTCGCAGAGGACGAGGCCCTCGCGGTCGGCGCTGATAAAATCGCCGTTCGGAAGTTTGACGCCGCTGGTGGTGCCGTTCCACGCCAGGACCAGGTCGTGGGAGGGGTGCACGGAAGCCAGATCGGGGAGTTGGCCGTAGGGCGCGGTGAGCACGTGGGCATCGAGCTTGAGCTGCTTGACGGCGTCGGTTGCCCAGCCTTCGGAAAAGCTCTCAAAACTCAGCACGTCCACGGGGCGGGCGCCGAGCAGGCTCCAAATGGCGGCCTCGAAGGCGCCGGTGTCGCTGCCGGGCATGATGCCGAGCTTCCAGCCGGCGGGAATGCCGAGGATGGCGCGGGAGCGGTCGATCACCCCGGCCAGGGCCGCCTTGGGGGCTTTGGCGCGGTGGCTGCGGCCGAGCTGGGCGGCCTTCAGCGCCTCCAGCGACCAGCCGGGGCGTTTGGCGCAGGGACCGGATGAAAACAGGGGATTGGCCGGGCGCAGGTCCGGTTTCGCGGCGATTGCCATCATAACTCTCCCTTTCAGAAGAGAAGCGCCCCGGTGGGGGGGCGTGACCCGCCGCGGCGCTTACGCCGATTTCTTTTGCAGTGCAACCGACCATTCGTCGGCTGGCGGTTGTGCCGACGGTACGGCAACAATGCGGCATGCGCATAAAGACGCAGTCAGGGAGACAAACGCCGCCATGACCCTCGCCCCCGGGCTGCTTTCGCGTGAACGCATCGTCGCCGGCCCAAAATTCAACCGGTGGCTGGTGCCGCCGGCGGCGCTGGCGATCCATCTGTGCATCGGCATGGCCTATGGGCTTTCGGTGTTCTGGCTGCCGCTGAGCCAGGCGGTGGGGGTGACGCACGCGGTGGCGTGCCCGGCGGGCAGCTCGACGCTGTTCGTGCTGACGGCGACCGATTGCGATTGGACGCTGAGCAACCTGAAACCGATTTTCACGCTCGGGATCGTCGTGCTCGGCGCCTCGGCGGCGCTGTGGGGCGGGTGGCTGGAGCGGGTGGGGCCGCGGCGCGCCGGCGTGGTGGCGGCGGTGTGCTGGCCGGGCGGTTTGGCGCTGACGGCGCTGGGCGTGTACCTGCACCAGCTTTGGCTGATGTGGCTGGGCGGCGGCGTGATCGGCGGCGTCGGGCTGGGGCTCGGGTATATTTCGCCGGTCTCCACGTTGATAAAATGGTTTCCGGACCGGCGCGGCATGGCGACGGGCATGGCCATCATGGGGTTCGGCGGCGGTGCCATGATCGGCGCGCCGCTGGCGACCAGGCTGATGGCGCATTTTCATTCCGCGAGCGGTGTCGGCGTGTGGCAGACGCTGCTGACGATGGCGGCGATCTATGCCGTGTTCATGATGTGTGGCGCATTCGGCTACCGCGTGCCGGCAGATGCGGCGGTGGCAACGAGTGCCGCCGGCGGGCCCTCGGTGCATGTGCACGATGTGCATCGAACGAAGCAGTTCTGGCTGCTGTGGGGCGTGCTGTGCCTGAACGTTTCGGCTGGCATCGGCGTACTGGAAATGGCCAGTCCTATGCTGCAGGAAATTTTTGCCGGGCGGCTGATCGGCGCGCCGGATGTCGGGTTTTCGGCATTGTCTCCGGATCAGAAGAAGGCCGTCGCGGCGGTGGCGGCGGGGTTCATTGGGTTCCTGTCGCTATTCAATATTTTGGGGCGGTTCTTTTGGGCGTCGCTGTCCGACCGGCTGGGGCGGCGAAACACCTACATGGTGTTTTTTCTGCTTGGCATGGTGCTGTACGCGTCGGCGCCGCGCCTGGCGCAGGCGGGCGATATGGCGCTGTTCGCCGCTGCGTTCGCAGTCATTCTGTCGATGTACGGCGGCGGGTTTGCGACCATTCCGGCTTATCTCGCGGATATTTTCGGGGCGGGTTACGTGGGCGCGATCCATGGGCGGCTGCTGACGGCGTGGTCGGTGGCCGGGCTGGCGGGGCCGGAGATCGTCAACGATTTCCGCGATCACCAGTTGGCCGCCGGCGTGCCGCGCGCGCAGGCTTACGATCAGGCGATGTATGTGCTGGCGGCGCTGCTGGTGGCCGGCCTCGCCTGCCCTTATTTTGTGCGCAAATTGGCACCGCACGGGGTCACCTATGTTACATCGGCG
>JAATGE010000555.1 GCA_015654825.1 Rhodospirillales bacterium | reverse complement strand
GCGCGAGGGTTGCCGCCAGTGAGGCCAGCGCCGCGTACGCGGACAGTGCGCGCAAGCCTTGGGCCGCCTGATCGAGGACCACCCATTCCTCCGTCAGGCGCGAAAAAGTGGCCAGTACCCGGTGCATTCTGTTGTCCTCTGCGGTGTGGCTGCCTTGGCGCCACGCACGAAGCCGGCGCGGCGGGCGTGTCAGTGTTGCGCGGCGACCGTCAGCAGGGCGCGGTGCCGCCACCGGGGCAAACCACGGTGGTTCCATTCGATGGAGGAACGACGACGGTGGTTCGTTCGGCCGGGCCGCTGCCCAGGCTGATGCAGCCGGCAAGCAACAACGCTTGCAGCACCGCGAGAAAATATAGCTTTCGCATGATTTGACTTCCCTGAGCGCCCGGCGCACGCGTTGCCGCACGTAGCGCATAATCGCGCATGCGCGGCCATGGTTCCCCGGTCACGCGCGATTGTTGCCGGACCCGACATGCAGTGCGCAGCGCCGGAACTTCCTGTGCGGGCGCACGTTTTATCGGCGACCGCGCGCAGGCCGAGGCAGCCGTGACGTGTTGGCCGAGACCCGGGATGGGCCCGGCGTCGGGCCGCCGGCGGCTTATATGATGCAAGGGATATTGATCATGACAAAGAATTTCCTGGCAGGCGCCGCCTTGATGACAGCGGCCACCATGCTTGCCGCGCCGGCCGCGCGTGCCGGCAGCGACGAGGCGAACCTGGTCAGCCGCGCGCGTATCGTGGTCGACGACCTGAAGACCGATCAGGAGTTCGGCAATGCGCGTTCGTTGCTGCGCCGCGCGCGCGGCGTGCTGATCGTGCCGCAATTGATCAAGGGCGGTTTCTTCGTCGGCGGCGAGGGTGGGTCCGGCGTTCTGCTGGCGCGCACCGCCACCGGCTGGAGCGACCCGGCCTTCTATACGATGGGTTCGGCCTCGTTCGGGTTGCAGATCGGCCTGCAGTCGGCCGAGGTCGTCATGCTGATCATGAGCGAGAAAGGGCTTAATGCGCTGATGTCGGACCAGTTCAAGATCGGTGCCGACGCGGGCGTCACGGTCGTTACGATCGGCTCGAACGCCGAAATCGCGACGACCTCCGCGGCCCGCGCCGACGTCATTGTCTGGGCCTCGTCGAGCGGCGCCTATGCCGGCATTACCGTGAACGGATCGATCGTGAAGCCGCGCGAGAGCTGGAACGAGTCCTATTACGGCCACCCGGCCACGACGCGGCAGATCATTTCCAATCCGGTCGGCCTGAACCGGGAAGCGATCGAACTGCGGCGCGACCTGCGCTCGGTGAGCTGAGAAGGCGCGCGGGCACCGGCAACCCGCCGGCGCCCGTGCCCCGCTACCGCAACCTGTAAGGATCCGATCCCATGCTGAACTGGGCATTGACTTTTCTGCTCATCGCGCTGATCGCCGCGGCTTTCGGCTTCGGCGGCATCGCCGCGAGCGCCGCATGGATCGGGCAGACGCTGTTCGGGCTGTTCCTTATTCTGTTTTTCATAGCGCTGGTCACGCATCTGGTGCGTGGCCGCGCACCGCCGCTGTAGACGGCGGCACCGGGCCATCGGAAGGCCCGGCGGCGTTCACTTGTATTTCGGCCGCGTCGGCGCGATGTGCGTGCGGCGACGCGGCGGGCTTTCGAACGCGAGGGCGGGGCCGCCCGGTCGCGGGCATTTGCGCGGGAATTCGTGATGAAGCTGTTTACCTGCGCCAACTGCCAGAACATTCTGTATTTCGAAAATGTCCGCTGCGAAAAGTGCCAGTCGGCGCTGGGCTATTGGCCGCCCACCAACAACATGGTGCCGCTGAAGCAGGATGGCGACGTCTGGCGCGGCCTTGCCGCCAGGGGCAAGCGGGACCGGTCGCTGCCGGCATTGCGCTATTGTGACAATGCCGAACACGCCGCCTGCAACTGGCTGATCGCGGCCGACGACGCGGCGCGCCTGTGCCTGGCCTGTCGGCACAACGCAAAGATCCCGGCACTCGACGACCCCGCCCAGGCGGAGCTCTGGCGCAAGGTGGAGCGCGCGAAAAAGCGCCTGTTCTATTCCCTGCTGCGTCTGGGCCTGGAGCCTGTCGGCCCGGAGGTAAACACCCGGGAGCCGCTGATTTTCGACGTGCTCGCCGACCCACAGGATCCGGCGGCGCCGCACGTCATGACCGGCCACCAGGACGGCCGCATTACGCTGGCGCTGGCCGAAGCCGACGATTCCGAGCGGGAACGGCGGCGCGCGATGTTCGACGAGCCGTATCGCAGCCTGCTCGGGCATCTGCGGCACGAGACGGGCCACTATTTTTGGGATGTGCTGGTGCGCGACGGCGGCAGGCTGGACGCTTGCCGCGAATTTTTCGGCGATGACAGCGCCGATTACGACGAGGCACTGGCGCGCTATCACCGCGATGGCCCGCCCGCCGACTGGGCCTTACAGCACGTCAGCGCCTATGCGGCGTCGCATCCGTGGGAGGATTTCGCCGAAAGCTTCGCGCATTACCTGCACATCGTGGATACGCTCGAAATGGCCACGTGCTTTGGCGTTCGGCTGAAGCCTCGGCTGCCCGGCGCCGATGCGCGGGCGATGGCGGCGGAACTGAATTTCGATCCGCTTTCACACGGGGATTTCGCGGCGATCGTCGATGCGTGGCTGCCGCTCACCTACATGGCGAACAACCTCAATCGCTGCATGGGGTCACCGGATCTTTATCCGTTTACGCTGACTGAGACGGTTTGCCGTAAGCTGGGATTTATTCATGCGATTGTTGGAGAAGGTTAAGGCCAGGGCTCTGCCCTGGACCCGCTGGGGACAAGTCCCCAGACCCCGCTAATGGTATCGAGCCTAATTAATGGGGTCTGCGGACTTGTCCGCAGTGGGGGTCCAGGGGGCAAAGCCCCTTGGCCTTTAGCCTTGTTCCTTGACGTCGACGGCACGCTGATCGACTTCGCCCCGCACCCCGACGCAGTGCTTGTGCCACCCGATCTGCCCGAATTGCTGGCCGGCGCGGAACGCCGCCTGGGCGGCGCCCTGGCGCTCGTCAGTGGCCGCTCGATCGCCGACCTGGATCGCCTGATGGCGCCGGTGCGGCTGGCCGCCATCGGCCTGCACGGCGCCGAAACGCGCGCGGCACCTGGGCTGCCAACCACGACGATCGCACCGCTGCCGGCGTCCCTGGTGGCCGCGCTGCGCGACCTGCTGGCCAGCTTCCCCGGCACCATGCTAGAGGACAAGGGCCCGAGCGTCGCCATTCACTTTCGCGCGGCCCCCACGCTCGCGGGGGAACTCGGCGCGGCCCTCGCGCGTTTCGTTCACGGCGTCGGCGGCCATGGCACGCCTGACGCACCGCTCGAACTGATGGCAGGAGAGCTTGTGTACGAAATCAAGCCTGCCGGTTTCGACAAGGGCAGCGCCCTCTCGCGCTTCATGGTCCTGGCGCCGTTCGCCGGGCGACGGCCGGTATTCGTCACGGACCACGCGATCGACCAGGCGGGCCTTTCGGCCGCCGCCGCGCTGGGCGGCTTCGGACTGTCCGTAGGGCGCCACCTGCCGGGTGCCGCCGGGTGTTTCCCCAATCCCGCATCCGTCAGGGCGTGGCTGAAGGATCTTGCATGAGCGCGCCGCAGGACGGGCGGCAGTTGCGGGCACTGGACCTCGCACTGATCGGCAATTGCCGGATCGCCGCCCTGCTCGACGGACGCGGGCGCATTGTCTGGTGGTGTTTTCCGCGTTTCGACGGCGATCCGGTGTTCAGCCGGCTGCTGGCAGGCTCCGAGGAAAAAGGCTTTTGCGATGTGGTGATCGCGGACGCCGCCGGCGCCCACGCCGATTACGTGCGCAACACCGCCATCCTCGAGACCGTGCTCGAGGACCAGCATGGCGGGCGCCTGCGCATCACCGATTTCGCGCCGCGCTTTCGCCAGTTCGACCGCATGTTTCGCCCGCCCGTGCTGATCCGCCGCATTACGCCGCTGGCCGGCGTGCCGCGCATCACGATCCGCGTGCGGCCGACCCAGGGCTACGGGCGGCCCTGCGAGGTGGCATCGATGGGCTCCAACCACATCCGCTATATCGGCGCCGGCCAGGTGCTGCGCCTCAGCACCGATGCGCCGCTCTCCTACATCACCGAGGAAGTTTCGTTCACGCTGACGCAGCCGCTGACGCTGGTGCTGGGGCCGGATGAGCCGTTCCAGGCCGCGCTGTCTGCGACCGCGCGCGCGTTCGAGGAGCAGACGCTGGATTATTGGCAGCGCTGGACAAGATCCCTCGCGGTGCCGTTCGAATGGCAGGGCGCTGTCACACGTGCCGCCATGGCGCTGAAATTATGCAGCTTCGAGGAAACCGGCGCGATCGTTGCCGCGCACACCACGTCGATCCCGGAAGCGCCGGGCAGCGGCAGGAATTGGGATTACCGGTTCTGCTGGCTGCGCGATGCGCATTTCGTCGTGCAGGCGCTGAACCGTCTCGGCACCACCGAGACCATGGAAGCCTATATCAATTTTATCACAACGGTCGCGGGGGATCACACCGCGCCGCTGCGCCCGGTGCACGGCATCGTGCCCGGCTGCAGCCTGGAAGAAACCATAGCACCGGATCTCGCCGGCTTTCTCGGCGAAGGGCCGGTGCGCGTCGGCAACGCCGCGGTGTGGCAGAACCAGCACGATGTCTATGGCAGCGTCATCCTGGCAACGACACAGATGTTCGTCGATGAACGGTTACCGCGCATGGGCGACGCGGCGCTGTTCCGGCAGCTCGAAAACCTGGGCGAGCAGGCGGTGCGGATCGCGCTGACACCGGACGCCGGAATTTGGGAATATCGCGGGCGCCAACGGATACACACTCATTCGGCGGCGCTGTGCTGGGCCGCGTGCGACCGCCTCGCGCGCATCGCGACGCTGCTCGGGATCGCGGACCGCGCGGCCTACTGGCGCCGCCAGGCGACGGACCTGCGCGCCACCATTCTGCAACGCTCCTGGAACGAGCAGCGCGGCGCGCTGATGGGTTCGCTCGACGATGGCGAGCTCGACGCGAGCGTCTTGCTGCTGGCGGATCTCGGTTTGCTGGAACCTTCCGACCCGCGGTTCGTGCGCACTTGCGAGACGATAGGGCGGGAACTGGGACGTGGCACGCGCATCATGCGCTACACCGCGCAGGACGATTTCGGCACGCCGGAGACGGCGTTTTTGGTGTGCAATTTTTGGTACATTGATGCGCTGGTCTCGATCGGGCGCCGCGACGAGGCGCGGGAAATGTTCGAAGGCTTGCTGGAACGGCGGAACGCATTCGGGCTTCTATCGGAGGACATCCACCCACAGACGGGGGCCTTATGGGGCAATCTGCCACAGACCTACTCGATGGCGGCTATCATCGAGTCCGCAGCCCGGCTGTCGCGCCCGTGGGAAGACGCATGGCGGCACGGCTAATCCTGGTTTCGAACCGCGTCGCGGTGCCGGGGGCCGTCGGGCAGCGCGCGGGCGGCCTGACCGTGGCCATTCAGGCGGCGCAACGGCTGCGCGACAGCATCTGGCTAGGCTGGAGCGGCGAAGTCAGCGAGGGGGAAACGCCGCCGCCGGCATCGATGATCGAACGACAAAACCGCAGTTTTGTGCTGTTAGACCTGCCGGCGCACGATTTCGAGGAATATTACAACGGTTTCGCCAACCGGGTGCTGTGGCCGATATTGCACTACCGGCTCGACCTTGCGGAGTTCAACGCCGTCGATCTCGGCGGTTACCTGCGCGTCAACCGGCATTTCGCCGCGGAAATCGCGCGCTTCATTCAGCCCGATGACGTGGTGTGGGTGCACGACTACCATTTGCTGACCCTGGGCGCGACGCTGCGGGCCAAGAAATTCGACAATCTGACCGGATTTTTCCTGCATATCCCATGTCCGCCCCCGGACATCCTGCTCGCCCTGCCGCAGCATGCGGAGACGATCGGCGCATTGGTGCATTACGACCTGGTGGGCGTGCAGACGGAGCGGGACGCCGAGAATCTCGGCCAATATTTTGAAACCGCGCTGGGCGCCACGCGGCGCGGCAACGGCGTTTTCGAATGCGGCGGCCGGCGGGTGCAGGTGCGGGCATTTCCGGTGGGCATCGCGCCACGCGTCTATGCGCGCGCGGCGCGCCATGCCGCGCGTACGCCGACCTCCGAAAAACTGCGCGCCAGCCTCGAAGGCAAGCAGCTGATCCTGGGCGTGGACCGGCTTGACTACACCAAGGGCATTCCGTTGCGCATTCAGGCGTTCGGGCAGTTCCTTGATGACCACAAAGCTTGGCTCGACAAGGTCACCCTGTTGCAGCTGACGCCGAAAAGCCGCTCCGAAGTGCCTGAATATGCCGACCTGGACCGCGAAGTCAGTACGTTGGTCGGGCAGGTCAATGGCAACCACGCGAATCCCTCCTGGACACCGATCCGGTATGTTAACAAGTCTTTCTCGCGCGGGGTGCTGGCGGGGATCTATCGCATGGCGCGCGTCGGCCTGGTTACGCCGTTGCGCGATGGAATGAACCTGGTGGCCAAGGAATACGTCGCCTGTCAGGACCCTGACAATCCGGGCGTATTGGTGCTGTCGCGTTTCGCCGGTGCGGCGATGGAACTCACGGACGCGCTGCTGGTGAATCCGGCCGACACCGAGGAAGTGGCCGATGCGCTGGAACGTGCATTGAAGATGGGACTGTCCGAACGGCGCCACCGCTGGCG
>JAATGE010000561.1 GCA_015654825.1 Rhodospirillales bacterium | reverse complement strand
CGAATCGAATCTTCAGCTTCCTGTTGTCAGAGCTCAGAAATCCCTTACGTTCGCGCCTATGGGGCTCTGCCCCTGGACCAGGCCGGGGCCAGTAGGCCCCAGACCCGATTTATTGCGGGGAACGGCGAAGCCCAAAAAATCGTGGCTGGTACAGGCTTCGCCAGATTGACCGAGGCAGGCATTGGCATCGGGGCAATTCGAAACGCCTGGCCCAACGCGGTGCGTCCTAGGCTGACAAATCCAGCACCCAGCGCTGGAACATGTCTACCACGTCATGGCCGCCCACCGGCACCGTCTCGCGTCCCCAGACCTTGACCGCGCGCACCTCGCTCGCCGTGGCGCCATACTCGCGCCGGAACGCACGGCTGAAGTGCGTTTCGTTCTCGAAACCGCAAGCGTAGGCGATCTGCGATATGCGCCGCCGTTCGGCCGGGTCGGCCAGCAGCCGCCCAGCCTGGCGCAGCCGACGCTCGCGAATGAACGCGGCCACACCGCCATCACGCTCGAACAGCCGGTAAAGCGTCGCCCGCGAAATCCCCACCGCCGCCGCCACATCCTCGGGCGCCAGGTTCGGCTCGTGCAGCCGCGCATCCACCACGCGCTTGGCCTCCAACCGCAGCGACCCGGCCACCTGCACACCGGCTTGCTCCAGCCGCGCGCGCGACGGGGCAATGCAGGCAGCAATCATGTCGTGTGTCGCCCGCTCGATGAACGGCGCCTCCGCGGGGCTCAATTGCGGCACGCGATGCTCCAGCGCCGCCAGATAATCCGCCAGCAACAGCCCCGCACTGCCCGGAACGGTCATGCCATGCCACAGGCTGCCCGCCGGCAGCAGCGCATCCAGCGTGTCGCGCGGCACCGTAAAGCTGACCGACGAATTCGCGGAAACCGCCGCCTCGATCGGCCGCGCCAGGTCCAGCAGCACGACCGCACCCGGCGGCGCGCGCACCACCGTGCCATCGGCGTCCGCGATCAACGTGCCCGAATGCAACAGCGACAGCAGGTAGTGGTCGATGCCGTCGCGCCGCGTGCGTTGCGCCGGCCGAATGATCTGCTGCGCCGTGGTGCGGCGACTGTTCACCAGCATCTGCCCGAGCATGCGCATTTCCGCGGCCACCATGAACTCGGGCCCCGCCTCGCGATGCACCGCCACATCGAACGCCACGCCCATGCCGCCGCGATAGACGTCCCACCGCGCCGCCTGCGGCAACAGCCTGGTATCGAACCGCAGGCTCGGCAGCAGGCTTGGCAGCATGGCGTCCATCGCATCTCCCGAGCCCAAGCATCGCGCCCGCCAGATTAGCCGCCCTCGACCCGCAAAAGAAGGACATTGAAAGCCCGCACCGATCGGGCATCGCGCCATAAGCGCCAGAACTAAGAAATCGAAGCCACGGCGATGGGAAACCATAGGTTCGATAGAACATAGGCAGGCCAGGGCTCTGCCCTGGGCCCGTCACGCCGAAGGCGTGCTGCGCACGACGGGGCCAGTCGGCGCCAAACCCCGTTTTATCTGTTCCGGGTCTGGCACCGGCCCGCGGCCAATGCGCCAGACCTACAGTTTCGCGAGCTAAGTACAAAAGCCCCCGCCGCGCAGCGCCTACGCAGGTGGCGGCACGCCGTGAACTCACCCTCGTGCATTGCCGCCAATCGTGATAGCCAATCGTGACAAGGGGGGAGTTTCAAATGATCAAACGCGCGCGCGCGGCGCTGCTGGCCGCCATGGCCTTGACTGTCACCTTCGGCCCGCACGCCAGGGCCGATGCACCACCCTCCCTTTCGCCGGTGCAACAGGCCGGCGCACGCATCTTCCAGGAACGTTGCGCCAGCTGCCACGACCAGCCCGGCAACAAAGCGCCCTCCCGCGCCGTGCTCTCCCAGATCTCGGTCGAGGACGTTGCCAAAGCCCTGATCCTCGGCCCGATGGCCGCGCAGGCGCAGGGTCTCACCATCCAGCAGGTCGGCGCCGTCGCCACTTACGTCAGCCACAAGGCGACACGCCCCGACCCGTCGCCGACCGCCAACATGTGCGCGCCATCGGTCAAGCCAGGCCTTGCCGGCCCCAGCTGGAACGGCTGGGGCAACGACCAAGCCAATACCCGCTTCCAGCCCACCCCCGGCTTTTCCGCCGCCGACGTCGGCCGCCTCACGCTGAAATGGGCATTCAGCTATCCGGGCCAGATGGTTTACGGCCAGCCCACCATCGTTGGCGGCCGCCTGTTCGTTACTAGTCTGACCGGCCGCGTCCAGGCGCTTGACGCCGCCACCGGCTGCACACTCTGGACCTACGAGTCCGGCGCGCCGAGCCGCACCGCCATTACGGTCGCGACCGGCGCCGGCGCGAACGCCACCCCGATCGCCTATTTCGGCGGCGAGGATGCCGTCGTGCACGCCGTCAACGCCGACACTGGCGTTATGGTCTGGAAGGCCAAGGTCGACACGCACCGCGCCGCCCGCGTCACCGGCGCCCCGGTGCTGCACGGCGGCCGCCTCTACGTCCCGGTCGCCTCGAGCGAGGAATTCGGTGCGTCCGCGCCGTACCAATGCTGCACCTTCCGCGGCAGCGTAGTGGCACTGGACGCCGCCACCGGCCACCAGATCTGGAAGACCTACACCATCCCGCAGCCGGCGCGCCCGTACGCCCGCGCCAAGGACGGCACCACGCTGCTCGGCCCCGCCGGCGCCTCGATCTGGTCGGCCCCCACGATCGACGCCCCCCGCGGCCGCCTCTATGTCGGCACCAGCAATTCCTATTCCGGCGCGCCAACCAACTCGTCGGACGCCATCATGGCGTTCAGCCTGAAGGACGGAAGCCTGCTGTGGTCGAGCCAGTTCAGCACTGACGATAATTTCGTCATGGGCTGCTACGTCCAGAAACCGCCGGTCTGCAAATTCGGCATCTGTAACGGCCCCGGCGAGGGCGAATGCCCCGACAAGGTCGGCCCCGACCACGATTTCGGCGCCTCGCCCATCCTGCGCGTGCTGCCGAACGGCCATCGCGTGCTGCTCGCCGGCCAGAAATCCGCATTCATCTATGGCCTGGACCCGGACCACGACGGCAAGCTGCTATGGAAGCTCAAGGCCGGCATCGGCGGCCCCGCCGGCGGCGTCGAATGGGGCATGGCGGCCGACCCGCAAACCCTCTTCGCCCCAAGCTCGGACATCTACATGGGTCCGCCCGACGCCGCCGGCGGCCTCACCGCCATCGACATCGCCACCGGCAAATCGATCTGGCACGTGCCGGCCCATCCCACCTGCGCCTGGGGCCCCGAAAACTGCTGGGGCGGCGTGTCGCAAGCCGTGACCGCCATGCCGGGCGTGGTGTTCGCCGGCGCAATCGACGGCCATCTGCGCGCCTACCGCGCCGAAGACGGCAAGCAAGTCTGGGACTTCGATGCCGGCGGAACTTTCAAGACCGTCAACCAAGGCGAACAGAGCGGCGGCTCGCTCAACCTCGGCGGCCCCACGCTCGCCGGCGGCCTGCTGTTCGTAAACGCCGGCTACGGCCGCTTCGTAGGCCAGAACGGCCACGTTCTGCTGGCATTCGCGGTCGGACGGTAGCGCGAAAAAAAGGCCAGGGCTCTGCCCTGGACCCGCTGGGGCCGTCACGCGAGAGCGTGCTGCGCACGAAGGCCCCAGACCCCAATTCATGAGGAACTGCGGGGGGAACGGCAAAGCCTGAAATCCGTGTTTGGTATGGG
>JAATGE010000107.1 GCA_015654825.1 Rhodospirillales bacterium | reverse complement strand
TAACGACGGCGGCGGCACGCCGTCGGGGGTCCAGGGGGCAGAGCCCCCTGGTCGGCGAAGCCATTAAAACCCAACCCATTGATTTCATGCCATAATCCTTATCTTCGCGCCTATGGGGCAGAGCCCTGACCTTGCACTTACAAACGCTCCCGAACCCCAGCCAAAAACTCCAGCAGCGCCGCGTTTGTTTCCGCCGGCGCCTCCTGTTGAACCCAATGCCCAATCCCCGCCGGCCGCACTTCCGTCCGCAAATCCGCCAGGTGCGCGCGCATATTCTCCAGTTGCCCGGGCCAGAACATCAGCACCGGCTCCAGCTCCCCGGCGAGGAACGCCGCGGGCTGGTGGATGACGCTGTCACCCAGCGCCCGCGCGTCCTCCGCGTTGCGGTCGAAATTGCGGTACCAGTTCAGCGGTCCACGCCAGCCCCCCGCATCGAATGCGCTCGCATAACGCGCCAGTTCGGCGTCGGGCAGGAACGCCAGCTCGCCCGCCGGTGCGCCGGCCCAGCTTTCCAGCAGTTTGGCGTCCCGCGGCACCTGGCGGATGGCGCGGTTGCGAATGCCGTCGCCGCTACCGCCGTAAAAAATCTGTTTCAGCGCCGTCGCGGTATCGGCCGCCGCGAGTTCCGCCTCGCCGACGCCCACCTGCTGGAAATACCGGATGTAGAAGAACCGATCCGGAAACAGCGCATCGATCAGCGCCAGCAGCGGCATCGGCGCAGGGCTGGTGTGGGGCACGCTCATGCCGAACACCGCCGCCACGCGCTCCGGGTGGAACATGGCGCAGCGCCACGCCGCCATGGCGCCCCAATCGTGCCCCACCGCGACCCAGCGCTCCGCGCCCAGTGCAGCCGCGACGGCGCCCATGTCCTCCGCCACGATATCGAGCGTGTAGGCCTCCGGCTGCTCCGGTTTGCCGCTCCCGCCGTAGCCCCGCATGTCCGGCGTCGCCACCCGGTAGCCGGCTTGCACCAGCGCCGGCACCTGGTGGCGCCAGGACAGGCTCTGCTCCGGCCAGCCATGCATCAGGATCACCAGCGGACCCTTGCCCGCGACCGAGACGGAAAGATCGATGCCGTGGCCGCCGATTATGTGACGTTCGCCGAGCGGCGATGTGGTAGCCATGTGTATGCGTTCCCCAAAACCTGCCGCAAGGCAGCACCGGGCGCGCCCTCTGTCCACCCGGCCAATACAACGAAGCATCAATGTCTGCGCGCCAGGATGGCGTCGGCAGACTGGGAGACTTGGCGTGCCGATCCGCCTGCCGGTGCTGCTCTTGGGCGGCGAACTGGCACCCGAGTATAGATGGCGCCTGGTGCATTCGCTGTTTGCCCAGCGGCGTTCGCTGCTCGAAGGCAGCCTCGCATTCGCGGCCGTGCTGGCGGTGTGCCTGGCGCGCACGCACTGGCTGGGCTTTGCCACGCTGCTGGTGGCGACCCTGCTGGTGCTCGGCCTGCGCATCGCGCTGGAGCGTACGTTCACGCGTGCGATGCGCGAGCCCGCCGGCCGGTTGCGGCATTCGGCGGACGCTTGGGCGCGGCGTTTTTCCGTCGGCGCAATGGCCACTGCCGCGCTCTGGGGCATTACCGAACTCTGCGTATTCATGCGGTTCAACGACCCGCTGATGCAGATGTTCGTGACGATGGTGCAGGCCGCCTGGCTCAGCGCCGCCACCGTCCGCAACGCCGCGGCGCCGTCCACGATGGCGGCACAATGCATCCTGACGCTGCTGCCGACGGTGGTCGGGGCGCTGCTGACGCATCCGGGCTTCGTGCAGATCGTGGCGCCGCTCTCCCTGGTGCAGCTCAGCGCCGCGGCGGCGACGGTGCGATATACCGGCAAGCAAATCACCCGCCTGATGCTGTCAGAGCAGCGGCTCGAAACGGCGAACGCGCGCCTGACGGAACTATCCGCGACCGACGGCCTGACCGGCATCGGCAACCGCCGCGCCTTCGATACCGTCTTACAGACGGAATGGGCGCGCGCCACGCGTAATGCCACCGACCTTTCGCTGCTGGTCATCGATGTCGATCATTTCAAATCCTTCAACGACCGCTACGGCCACCCGGCCGGCGACGAGTGCCTGCGGCTGATCGCCGACGTGACACAGCGACCGCTACGCCGGCCCCCCGATTTCGCCGCCCGCTTCGGCGGCGAGGAGTTCGTGGCCCTGCTGCCCGGCACCAGCGAGGCCGCCGCGCGCGACGTGGCGGACCGCGTGCGTCAGGCGGTAGTGGCCGCGTTTGTGCCGCACGAGACCAATCCGATGGGATGCGTGACGATCAGCATCGGCGTCGCCAGCATGGCGCCGCACCCCGGCGACATGGCGCAGACGCTGATCGGCCTGGCCGATCAGGCGCTGTACCGCGCCAAGCAGCGCGGCCGCAACCAGGTGCGCACCGCCGGCGACGACCTGGCCATGCGCGCGTGGCTCGCGGTCCGCGCCGGCGCGATTCGTCCGGAAGGTTAAGGCCAGGGCTCTGCCCCATAGGCGCGAAGATAAGGATTATGGCATGAAATCAATGGGTTGGGTTTTAATGGCTTCGCCGACCAGGGGGCAGAGCCCCCGGTCGGCGAAGCCAATTTAATCCGGTTCGCTTATCCGACCCTGATCAACCGATGCTGCTTGCGTCCCGCCGAGAGTTTCGCCGCACCGTCGCGCAGGTCCGCCTCGGTCACGAGATGATTTTCCTCCGTCACCGGCGCATCGTTCAGGCGAGCGCCGCCGCCGCGAATCAGCCGGCGCGCCTCGCCGTTGCTGCCGGCAAGCCCGGACTCCGCCAGCAGCCGAAACAGCGCAATACCGGCGGCGAGATCGGCCGCCGATACCAGATGGGTCGGCAGCGTTTCGGCGGCGGCACCCTGTTCAAAAGTGCGGCGCGCCGTTTCCGCCGCGTCCCGCGCCGCCGCCTCGCCGTGCAACAAGGCGGTGGCCTCGTTCGCCAGCACCTTCTTCGCTTCGTTGATGTCGGCGCCTTGCAGGTCTTCCAGGCGCGCGATTTCATCGAGCGGCAATTCCGAAAACAGCCGCAGGAAGCGGCCGACGTCGCCATCCTCCGTATTGCGCCAGAACTGCCAGTAATCGTACGGCGAAAGCCGTTCCGCATTCAGCCACACGGCGCCTTTCGCCGACTTGCCCATCTTGGCGCCGGACGCTGTGGTGATCAGCGGCGTAGTCAGCCCGAACACCTGCGCAGTATCGGTGCGGCGCACCAGATCGACGCCCGAAACGATGTTGCCCCACTGGTCCGACCCGCCCATCTGCAACGTCACGCCGAGCCGCCGGTGCAGTTCGCGGAAATCGTAGCTCTGCAGGATCATGTAGTTGAATTCAAGGAACGTCAGTGGCTGCTCGCGCTCCAGCCGCAGCCGCACGCTATCCATCGTCAGCATGCGGTTGATGGTAAAATGCGGCCCGATCTCGCGCAGCAGCGGAATATAGCCGAGCGCATCGAGCCAGTCGGCATTGTTCGCCATCACGGCGTCGGTGGTGCCGGCACCGAAACGCAGGTACGGCACGAAGGCTCGGCGAATGCCCGCCATGTTCGCGGCGATCGTTGCGTCGGTCAGCAACTGCCGCGTTTCGTCCCGCCCGGAAGGATCGCCGATGCGCGTGGTGCCCCCGCCCATCAGCACCACCGGCCGGTGCCCATGTTTTTGCAGCAGCCGCAGCAGCATGATCGAGACCAGGCTGCCGACATGCAGGCTGTCCGCCGTACAATCGAACCCGATGTAAGCGGAAACCACGCCGGAGCCGAGTGCCTCGGACAGCGCTTCGGTGTCGGTGCATTGATGAATGAAGCCGCGCGCCGCGGCTTCGGCAAGAAATGGGTGCATGATCGGGTGTTAAAGCACAGAGGCCCCGGAGGGCCAGCTACCAGCGCGTTTTCGGCATAATTCCTGGCGCAAATCCCTCCTCTCCCGCCCTTGCGGGAGAGGAACGGGCCCAGCCCGCAAGGGCTGGGAAGGTGAGGGTGCTCGCGCCACCCCCACGCGACCCCACAGTGGCGCTACTTCAGCTCCGAAACCGAGCTGATCACCCGGCTCAGCATGCCGTACGCAATCGCCTCCTCCGCACTCATCCAGTAATTGCGGTCCGTATCGCGCGCCACCCGCTCATAGGTCTGCCCCGTCTCGCGCGCGATCAGCCGGTTCAGCCGCTCGCGCATCTTGACGATCTCCTTCGCCTCGATGTCGATATCCACCGCCGGCCCGCGCACCCCGCCCATCGGCTGGTGCAGCAGGAACCGCGTCTGCGGCAGGCAGAACCGACGCTCCTTCTTGCCTGCCAGGAAAATCAGCGCCCCGGCGCTCGCCACCCACCCGGTGCCGATCACCCGCACCGGCGCCTCGCCATCGACGAAGCGGATCATGTCGTGGATCGTATCGCCACTCTCCACATGGCCGCCCGGCGAGTTGATGTAGACGTCGATCGGCTCCGCCGACGCGCTCGCCAGCGCCAGCAGCCGCCCGGTCACGTCGCGCGCGATGCGATCGTTGATCGCCCCGAAAATCAGCACCTTGCGCTGCTTCAGCAGCCGGTGTTCCAGCTCGTTGACGACGCCGAGGTTGCGCGGCCCCTCCGGCTCCTTCTGCTCCGGGCCTTCGGGCTCGGGGATATCGGGCTCGTGCTCCGGCGGCTCGTCGTCCATACGGTGTTTCAGCGTCTGCATACGAAAGCGTGCTCCCAGGAACCAACCATCCGCCCGAACTTGGGCGGTGTCGGCGGCATTGTCGAGATAGCTGTCAGCTTTCAGCCGTCAGCCGTGGGCGGCGGTGCGCGCTGCGTCCCGCGCCGGCGTCTGATAGCTGACAGCTGATGGCTGAAAGCTGAAAGCTGAACCCCATTTGACACCCGGGGATCGCCATGCCAAAGGCGCCGCCCTTCACTGTTCCGCCGGATACAAGGGCGCCAATGGCCAAGCCTGAACTCGGACTGAAGCGCGTCTGCGTCGCCTGCGGCGCGAAATTCTTCGACCTCATGAAGGTCCCTGCCGTCTGCCCCAAATGCGGCACGGAGCAGCCCGCCGAGCAGCCCCGCCCCCGCCGCGGCGGCAATCCGGTCGAGGAGAAGCGCGTCAAGAAGCCCGTCGTAGCCGACGAAGCGGACCCCGAGATCGAGGTAGAGCAGGTCGACGACGAGGCCGAGGAAGGCGTCCTGGAAGACACCAGCGACCTGGAGGATGACGCCGACGCCATAGGCGGCGACATAGAAGTAGAACCCGACGCCGACGAACCCGAGAGGTAAGCTCGCGCTCCACGCCCTCCGCGCGCGTCGCCGTTCTTGCCCGGGCACCTCGCAGTCCGTATCTGAACGCGATGCGTGCGCCCGTATTTTGTGCCGTTCTGGCGGTTTCCACCGCAAGCCTGGCGGCGCCGGCGCGCCATGCCGCGCATAGCTGGACCCCCGTCATGATCGGCACGTTCGGCGACTGGAAGGCCGCCTACCACCCCGAGGCCGGCGTCAAAGTGTGCTACGCCTACACCTTCGCCAAATCCTCCCACCCGACCTTCCGGGGCCGCGGCGACGTGGTGCTGACGATCGCCCAGCGCCCGCACGAGCGCGACAGCGTGGCGGTCAGCGTGGGCTACGCGGTTCTGCCGCATGCGGGGGCAAGTGTGACGGCAAACGGCCAAAAGCTGCATTTCTACCTGGAGGGCCGTTCCGCCTTCGCCCCCCACGGCGCCGAGGCCATCGCCGCCTTCGGTGGCGGCCGCGAGGCCGTGGGCCGCTTTCCGGGCCCGCGCAACATGCTGCTGGTCGACACTTTCAGCCTGAACGGCTTTGCCGCCGCCTACGCCGCCTCGCTGAAGGAATGCCCCAAACCATGAACGCGGAACTCACCGCCGCCGAGCGCGACCGCATCCTGGCCAAGGCCGCTTTGTTCAATCCCCCGCCGCCGGTGACGGCCGACGGCCATCGCGACCTGGTCGGCATGAGCCGCACCGAACTGGCCGCGGAACTCGCCGCCATCGGCGAGGCCCCGTTCCGCGTCAAACAGCTATGGCACTGGATCTACCACCAGGGCGTCACCGATTTTTCCCGCATGAGCAGCATCGCCCGTCCGCTGCAGGAAAAACTCGGCGAACGTTTCGTCATCGGCCGCCCCGCCGTCGCGACGCAACAAACCTCCACCGACGACACCCGCAAATGGCTGTTTCGCTTCCGCGACGGCCAGCAGGTCGAAACCGTCTACATCCCCGATCCCACCGAGGACCGCGGTGCCCTCTGCATAAGCAGCCCGGTAGGCTGCACGCACTCCTGCCGCTTCTGCCACCCCGGCACACAACCCCTGGTGCGCAACC
>JAATGE010000043.1 GCA_015654825.1 Rhodospirillales bacterium | reverse complement strand
CTGCGACGTGATCAGGCCGACATTGGTGCGCGGTTTGTACACCATCGACATTGAACGCACGCCACGGTTGGTTGCCAGCGCGGGCGCGCGATCGATCGGCAGCCAGGCGGCAATAATGCCCGAGTGAAACGACCTCATTTCGCTATCGATGGTCGCGCCGGAGGCCACCACGGCGGCCCGCACCGCATCATAGGAAGCGCCCTTCGCGACATAGATCTCCACCATGTAGCGGCCGACCTTGTCACGCACCGCGATGGAAGAAAGGCCTTCATGCTCGCGCGTACCAGCCTGGTGGTCCTGCACCAGGGCCATCAAATCGCCGCCCATATTTTCCGGCAGGCTAGCCGCGCGGGCGGCCGATAAATTCGCGCCCGCAACGAGCGCAACGGCCGTCGCGGCCTGAAGCGCAGTCCTAAAGCTATTCGACATATAACAAAGCTCCCCTGATGTTGCCTTACCCCGAACCGATACGCGCCGCCAATCTGGCACCCGGGCTGCGGGCAGGTACGTTGGCTGGCGGCGAGCGCCCTCACCGGCACCCGGCCGGACCTGGCGATCGCTGGGCCAATCTGGGAAAAGGATGTAACATGGAGGCGTCGCTGTCTACCGCCATTTGCAGCATTTTTCGTCGTCCGGATCAGAAATTGGCCGGTCCGCAAACGCCCGCCCGTCCGGCGCGGCGGCCCGGGCGTCCCAATAATGCCGTTGACGCAGGGACCGGTTTGCCCAATCCTGCCGCCCGGGCGCTGGCGACCTCCGCGATGTCGGGCGACAGCCGGCCTCAACCGCAGCATCCATCCGGCTTTGTCGGTGAAGGGCGAACGCGAAGGCCGCATGGAGCGTATCGTTAAGCCGGTTGCCGCAACCGGGCCCGCTCAGGCGGGCAGCGCACTGCGCACCGGCCCGCTTTCCAAATTGGCTTTGATTTCCCCGCCGCCCGCGGGGCCGCACCTGCTGGTGCCGACGCTGGCGTCCGTGGCGGCCGCCAGCAACTTGCCGCCGCCACCTGCCACGGCCTACGATTCCGCTTTGACCCTGGCCGCCATGGGGTTTCACGAAGCTGCCACCGAGGCGCTGCGCGAAGTCACGGCGCGCGCGCCTGGGCACCCCGCCGCCTGGCGCAAGCTCGCCGAGTTGCTTCGCCTGGCCGGAAAGGATGCCGAGGCCAGGTCCGCCGACGCCGCCGCGGAGCGGACCCGGGAGAGCGCATCAAAATGGCCCCGCCCGACCGACGACCGCACGCCGGAGCAATTCGAGAAAGCCGAACAACGGCTGCGCGACACCCTCGGCACCGCGGCGCGACCGCAACAAATGACCCGCCTGCGCGACCTGTTGATGCGCAATTCGGTCGCGGTGGCCGCCATGCGCCTGCTGGCGGAGTTGGAACGCGAGGATGGCGATGAGGTGACCGCCGGCTGCCTGCTGCAGCGCGCGCTCGATCTGGCACCGGGTTATACTGGCGCCCGCACGGATTTCGCCAGGCTGCTGATGGATCGCCAATCCTATATGCGTGCGCTGGCGGAAACCAGAATTCTTATTGCCAGTGCACCGCGCAACATGATGTTTCGCGCGATGCATGCCAATGCATTGCGCTATGTCGGCGACTTCGCGGCTGCGATCGCCATGATCGAGGGAATGCTGGAAGACGACCCGCGCAATCCTCAGTTCCTGTGCGTCTATGCGCAGGCGCTGCATTTCGCGGGCCGGCGCGACGAGAGTGTCGCCGCGTACCGCGCCTGTCTCGATATCGCACCGTCGCTCGGCGAGGCTTACTGGGGTCTTGCCGAACTGCGGGGCAATTTTCTTACCGCGAACGATATCGCCGCGATGCGCGCCCATCTGCAAGGCGGCAATCTGGAATTGGCCAGCCGTACGCTGATGCAATACGCACTCGGCCAGGCATTGGAGCGCGCCGGGGATTTTGCCGGCAGCTTTGCGGCGTACGAGGCTGGCGCCGATCTGTTCCGCAATATGGCAGCACGCGCCGGCAACGCGCACGATGCGACCGCGGGCACCGAACAGTTGCGCCGACGCAGGGCCGTGTTCGCCGCACCTAACCCCGCTCCGCGCGCCGCAGACGCGTCCGCGAGCCCGGCGGCCACGCCGATTTTCATTGTCGGCATGCCACGCGCGGGCTCGACGCTGGTCGAACAGATCCTGGCCAGCCACAGTATGGTCGAAGCAACGCTGGAACTGCCAGTTTTGGCCGAAATCACCCGCGATCTGACGCTGAGCCGCGCCATGGTCACGACGGATGCCTACCCGGAATGCGTCGCCGGACTGACGCGGAGCGAGCTCGCCGCCCTCGGCGCACGCTATCTGGAACTTGCGGGCCCCTACCGGAAGACGGGCCGACCGTACTTCATCGACAAGCGGCCCTCGAACTGGCTCGAAGCGGGCCTGATCAGCATGATACTGCCCCACGCAAGGATCATCGATATTCGCCGCGAGCCGATGGCCGCTTGCTTCGCGATGTACAAGCAGATCCTGCCGGGGGAAGCTTCGTTTTCCTATGAACTGGCCGAACTCGGCCGGCACTACAACGAATATGTCGACATGATGCGACACTACGAAACCGTGCTGCCGGGTCGAATCCACTTTTTGCAATACGAACTTCTGGTGGAAGACACCGAGACGGAAATCCGCCGCCTGCTGGAATATTGCGGTCTGCCGTTCGAAGAGCGCTGCCTGCGTTTTTGGGAAACCGACCGTACAGTGGCCACGCCGAGCGCCGAGCAGGTGCGCCGCCCGATATTTCGTGATGCGTTGCAGCATTGGCGGAATTATGAGCAATTTCTTGCGCCGTTGAGGGTAGCGTTGGGGAGTGCCGGCAACGCATAGGCGTCAGGACGAAGCACTTCTTTTTGAAAAAAGAAGCAAAAACTTTGGTTAGTGGCGTAACACGCGGGTTTGATGTTGCGCCGCAGCACCTCCGGCCGGACCCTTCGACACCCAAAGGCAAGGAGATGCCGCGACTATGTTCAGGACAGTTCTGACGCTGCTGTTTGCGGCTTCGATCGCCGAGGCCGCGGCGCCGACCGCGACAGAGCCTACTTATATACTGAATGGCTTCCGGCTCAGCGGCGTTAAGGGCGTCAATACAGACGAAATGATCGCACGGCTGAAGCACAAGGCGGGTATGCGCATTACCGAAGCCGACATGGTGGCCGATACCGAGATCTTGGGCAGTGAACTGAAAGCGCGTCACATCGAAGGCCAGCTGCTCACGACAATGGCCGAGAAGAACGGGCGGGTGTGGGTTCTGCTTGACCTTCAGCCGCCGCGTCCGCCCGCCCAGCTGGCGTCGCAGAGTTTCGAGGGTAATACCAAAATCCCCAGCGCCACCCTGGAAGCGGCAACGGGCCTTAAATCCGGCGACGAACTGCCGGCGGACCGGCTGCATGCGGCAGAGCAGGCGATTACCCGGGCCTACGCCACGGCCGCACCGGGTACGGACGTGAAAATCCGCGGCGTCATGCGCCGGCGTGCGGACGGCACAGCGGTGCTGACATGGACGGTTACTGAGCACAAATGACCGCAAATTATGCGGCGACTGCCGTCGGCCAGGGCACCCCGTTCCGCACCGGGCGCGTGAATAGAAGGCCGGTTGCTTCGGTATAAAGTTGCCGCCAAAAATGGACGCCCGAGTGTCTTTTTTTCGCCCGTCGTGGGCGCTCGCTTGCCGCAACGCGGTAAGGCATCGCGCGGACTTCGCCACCTAAATTGCTGCAACATTTCTCTGAATTCGCGTTTATTCCCCGTTGCACCCGCATGAGCATGTGTTAATCATGCCGTCATGGTTTCACTGCAACGGGCAAATGGTGAAACCGCCCGGCGCGGCATTAAAAACGCCGCGTCATGGTATGCCCTAATGCTTTAAGGGGACAGCGAATGACTTTGAGGACAACTCTTCTGACCGGCGTGGCGATTTGTGGCCTGACGGCGGCACCGGCACTGGCGCACGGCGGCGCACCGGGCATCCATCTTGCTGCACCGCACTCGGGCATCCAGGCGACCGCGCATGTGAAGAGCCACATCCGCAACCCGATGATCCAGAATTTCACCGAAACGGCGACGTTCACTGGCACCGCATCGGCCAGCGCGGTTTACAAGCAGAAAATCGTACTGCTCGGCGAGACCTGGTACAGCAGCACCAGCTGCACGGCACCTGCCGCGAACAAGGAGAAGTGGGTCGGGCTGCCGAAGAAGACGAAGTTTGCGAAAGTCGGCCAATCCACCAGCACCGGCACGATCGGTGGCTGCGGATCGACGATCTTCACGTTCCATGACATCGACTACACCCTGAACAAGAAGGGCAAGACGGTTGTCGGCAAGACGGACACCGTCAACGGCAAACTGGTCGCCAAGAAATTCAATGGCTACAACCTCACGTTGGTCGCGAACGTCGAGATCACCTTTACGAAGTGAGCGGCAGCTTCCTGCGCCGGCGGTATCGGTCGCCGGCGCAGGTTGCACCTGCAGAAAGGCCGGCGACAAATGTCGCCGGCTTTTTTTGCGGCCTCGATCCGGCGCGCATGCTTTGGTGATGGTCAAACCGGGCGCCGCGCGGTATCGAAAAGCCCTGGTTGACGAATGGCGAACCGGGAAGGCTGACACTTGCGTATACCAATCCCAACGGCGCCTGGGCGGGCGCTGGCCGGCAATGCGGGCCACCTGCCGCCCACCTTTCAGCTTCCCTTCAAGCCGGCCCCGGCAGGCAAGCAGGCGTTCACACCGCCTCCGGCGCCGAACGGCACGGCAATAGAGGATGCCGAATCCACCCCGGAGCCGGCCGCTACCCCGGCCGAGCTGTACGAACTTGCCCTGACCAGCGCCGCGATGGGGTTTCACCAAACCGCTATCGACCGCCTGCGCGAGGCAACGCAACGCGCGCCCGACCATGCTGCCGCCTGGCGCAAGTTGGCGGAGTTGGTGTTTCTGGCAGGGCTGGATGAAGAATCGGAAGCGGCGCGCGCCGCCGCCGATCGGGTCGGCGATGATGCCGGGAAATGGCCGAGGGCAACCGGCGAGCGCTCGCCGACGAAAATAGAAAAGGCCGAACGCAAGCTGCACGAAATTCTGCGGCGCGTGCCGGCGGGCAAAGAACCGACACATCTGCGCAATCGACTGTTTCGTGATCCCACCGATGTCGCCGCCATGCGGCTACTGGCGTTGCATGAGTGGCGCGATGACGATCAGATCACGGCGCAAAGCCTGCTGGAGCGTGCGCTTGATCTGTCGCCAGGCTACACGCGCGCCCGCTCCGACCTGGCCAGCCTGCTGAACGAGCGCCGCAATTTCGTGCGTGCCCTGGCCGAAGCCGACCGGCTGCTCGCCAGCACGCCGCGCGACCAGGAGTACCGCGCCATCCGCGCCGACGCGCTGGTGCAGATCGGCCGCTTCGCGGAAGCCATCGAAATATTCGAGGGCATGCTGAAGGTACACCCGCGCAACGCGAAATATTGGGTCGCCTACGGAAATTCGTTGCACTATATCGGCCGCCGCGACGATAGCGTCGCAGCCTACCGCAACTGCCTCGCACTCGCCCCCACCACGGGCGAAGCCTATTGGGGGCTTGCCGACCTCAAGGGAAAGTTCGTCACCGAGGCGGACGTCGCCGCGATGCGCGTGCATCTCGCGGGCAAGGACCTCGATCTGGCGAGTCGATGGCACATGTCGTACGCGCTCGGCCACGCGCTGGAACGGGCGGGCGATTTTGCCGGCAGTTTCGCCGCCTACCAGGATGGCGCGCAGGCTTTCCGCGAACATGTCGCCAGCACCTCGAAGGCGCATTCGCCCGACACGGCGACAGATCGCGTAAGGCGGCTGCGGAAGGTCTTTTCGGCAGAGCATATCGCCGCGCGCGCGACGCCGGCAGCGAGCCCGGCGCCGCGCGATACGCCCATTTTCGTTGTCGGCATGCCGCGCGCCGGTTCCACGCTGGTGGAACAAATTCTTGCCAGCCACAGCATGGTCGAAGGCACGCGCGAATTGCCGCTGATGGGCGACATCACGCGCGAACTCACGATGAGCCGCTGCCTGGTGATACCCGCCGCGTATCCCGAGCGGGTGCTGGAGCTGAAGCCGCACGAACTGGCGGCCCTGGGCGAACGCTATATCCGCAACTCCAGCGTTTACCGCCATACCGACCGGCCGTTCTTCGTCGACAAGCGGCCGTGGAACTGGCAGGATGCCGGCCTGATCCGGCTGATCATGCCGCACGCGAAAATCATTGACGTGCGCCGCGAGCCGATGGCCGCGTGCTTTGCCATGTTCAAGCAGTTGCTGCCGGTCGACGCTTCGTTTTCCTACGATCTGACCGAGGTCGGCCGCTACTACAACGAATACGTCGACATGATGCAGCACTGGGAAACCGCGCTGCCCGGCCACATCCACTATCTCTCCTATGAGCGCCTTGTCGAGGACACCGAAACGGAAATCCGCCGCATGCTGGAATATTGCGGCCTTCCGTTCGAAGAAGGTTGCCTGCGCTTCTGGGAAACCGACCGCGCCGTGCTGACGCCGAGTGCCGAGCAGGTGCGGCGCCCGATTTTCCGCGACGCGCTGCAACAATGGCGCAACTACGAACCCTGGCTGGATCCGCTAAAGGCGGCCCTGGCAACCCCCGTCGAAGCCTGGTTCAAATAACAAAGTTTTTTGGTTCTTTTTTTCAAAAAAAGAACTTCTTCTTAGAAAACACAAAGTCCCTCTTTGTTATAGCCGCCGGATACCGGGCCCGTTGACCGCGTGGCGTGAGCGCAGTACCCCCGCGCCGACCCAAAGGGACCCTTCCATGGCTAGCGCAGACATCGTAGCGCCATACGCCGAAGACACGGCAGGCGATCTGTTGGCGGCGTTCGCAACCGAGTTGGGAATACCGCCGGCCGATCTGCCGGGCGCCGCCTGCCAATTCGTGTTGCGCGCGCAGGCCGACTGGGCGACGGATGAACTGCCCGGCACCAGTGTCGCCGAAGTCGCCGCCGCCCTGGCGGAGTTCTGGCGTTACGGCGAGGCGCACGCGGGTGAAGCGCAGCCCGCACTGCGGATGCGCCGGGCCGCGTGCGCGCGGCCCGGGGCACCACCGTATGACGTGCTGGAAATCGCCCAGCGCGACCGCCCGTTCCTGGTGGACAGCGTCATGGCCGCGATCGCCGAGGGCGGGTTTTCGGTGCGCGCCATGTTCCATCCCGTGGTGGGCACTGGCGCCGCCGCCCGCTCGATGATTCAGGTCTATCTCGACCCGGTCGGCGAGGACCGCGAAGTCGCGCTGGTCGAATCGATTGCGTCGAGCCTCGCCGACGTCTGCCTGGCAGTCGACGATTTCGCGGCCATGCGCACCCTGCTGCTTCGCACCATCGATGAGCTGGCGGCGGCCCCGCTGCAGATTTCCCCCGAGGCGCGGGCCGAATATCTGACTTTCCTGAACTGGCTGGAAGGCGATCGATTTGTTTTCCTCGGTGCCCGGGTCTACGACTACCCGCGCACGGCGGACGGCGGCTATGCCGCGGAGGAGCCGGACTACAACCCGCAGGACGGGCTGGGTGTGTTGCGCGACCGTGAGCGGGTCGTGCTGCGGCGCAGCAACGAACCGGCCGTGCTATCGGATCAGGTGCGCCGCCTGCTGACGACCGGCGAACCGGTGGTGGTGGCGAAATCCAACCTGCGCTCGCGCGTGCATCGTCGCGTGCATGCCGATTACATCGGCGTGCGCCGTTACGGCGCTGACGGCCGGCCGGCCGGCGAGGTGCGGCTGGTCGGCCTGTTTACCGCCGAGGCCTACGAGACCCCGGCCCGCGAAGTGCCGCTGATCCGCGCCAAGCTGACCCAGGTCATGGCCCGCGCCGGCCATGCGCCTGATAGCCACAACGCCAAGCGCCTGCGCAATATGCTCGAAACCTGGCCGCGCGACGAACTGTTTCAGACCGGCGTTGACGAATTGCTGCACATGGCCGGCGGCGTGTTGCATTTGTTCGATCGCCCGCGGGTGCGGCTGTTCGCAAGGCTCGATCCGTTCGACCGCTTCATTTCAGTGCTGCTTTACGTGCCGCGCGAACGTTACGATACTGATCTCCGCGCCCGTGCGGGCGAAATCCTGGCGCGCGCCTATGGCGGCCGCATCGCCGCCTATTATCCGAGTTTCTCCGACGCCCCGCTGGCCCGCGTGCACTACATCGTCGGCGTCCGCCAGGGACGGCGGCTCGATCCCGACATGGCGGCGCTCGAAGCGCTGATTGCGGAGGCCGCGCGTACCTGGGGCGATCGTTTCGAAGTTGCGGTGCGCGCCGCGACCCCACCTTCCGCGGTTGCGGAAAAGCTGGCGCGTTATATCGATGCTTTTCCGCCCGGCTACCGCGACCATTACGACGCGGCGGAAGCGCTCGCCGATATCGAAGTGATCGAGCCGATGGGTGCGCAGGAGCCGGTACGCGTGCGTGCCTTCCGTCGTGCCAACGATCCCAGCACGACATTCCGTTTCAAGCTGTACCGCCCGGGCGCCGCCGCGCCATTGGCGGACGTGCTGCCGGTCCTCGATCATATGGGCCTCAAGGCCCTGATCGAAGAGGGACACCTGCTCGCTCCCCACGGCACCAACGGCGCACCTGCCACGGTCTGGGTGCATGAATTCATGCTGCAGGACGATCGCGGCGGACACCTGAGTTTCGCCGCCGTCAAACAGCCGTTCGAGGCCGCTTTCGTGGCCATCTGGAGCGGCCGCGCCGAAAGCGACGGTTTCAATCGTCTGGTGCTGGAACTGGGGGTTTCGTGGCGCGAGGCGGCGCTGCTGCGTGCCCTCGCGCGCTACCGGCAACAAACCGGGCTCGATCCGAGCCAGTCGCTGCAAGAGGAAGCACTGGCCGATCACCCGGAGGTCGCGCGCCTGATCCTCGATCTGTTCCAGGCCAAATTCGATCCGGCCCTGCCGGGCACGCTGCTGGAACGGCGCGCGCGCTCAGCGGACATCCAGGCGCAAATCGTTGCGGCATTGCAGGCCGTGGAGCGGCTCGATGCCGACCGCGTGCTGCGCCGGCTCGCGGCACTGGTCGGCGCCATCCAGCGCACCAATTTCTACCAGAGCTGCGCCGATGGCGGACCAAAGCCGTATATCAGCTTCAAGATCGCCTCGCGCGAACTCGCCGATCTGCCGCTGCCCAAACCGTTCCGTGAAATTTACGTTTCCGCGCCGCATGTCGAGGGCATCCACCTGCGCTTCGGCCCGGTGGCGCGCGGCGGCCTGCGCTGGAGCGACCGCCGCGACGATTTCCGCACCGAGGTGCTCGGCCTCGTCAAGGCGCAGCAGGTCAAGAACGCGGTCATCGTTCCGGTCGGCTCGAAGGGCGGGTTTTACCCGAAACAGCTTCCGCGCTTCGGCGACCAGGCGGCGATCCGCGCCGAGGCCGTGCGCGCCTACCGCACTTTTCTCTGCGGCCTGCTCGATCTCACCGACAATGTGGGTGCCGGCAACGAAGTCGTTCCGCCCGCGGCCACTGTTGTTTACGATGAACACGATCCCTATCTCGTTGTGGCCGCCGACAAGGGAACCGCCACTTTCTCCGATATCGCCAATGGCGTGGCCGACGAGTACGGATTCTGGCTCGGCGACGCGTTCGCTTCCGGCGGATCCGTCGGCTACGACCACAAGGCCATGGGCATTACCTCCCGCGGCGCCTGGGAAGCGGTGAAGCGGCATTTCCGCGAACTCGGCAAGGATATCCAGACCGAACCCTTTACCGTCGTCGGCGTCGGCGACATGAGCGGCGATGTGTTCGGCAACGGCATGCTGCTATCGACGCAAATCCTGCTGCACGCCGCTTTCGATCATCGCCACATCTTCCTCGACCCCTCGCCCGATCCCGTCATCTCCTGGGCCGAGCGCGACAGGCTGTTCCGGCTGCCCCGTTCCAGTTGGGACGAGTACGACCGCAGCCGAATTTCGCGCGGCGGCGGCGTCTACGCACGCACCCTGAAAACCATCAGGCTGTCACACGAAGTACGCGCCATGCTCGACATCGTGGCCGAAGATGCGACACCGGACGAGGTCATGCACGCCATCCTGCGCGCGCGCGCGGAACTGCTCTATTTCGGCGGCATCGGCTGCTACGTGAAGGCCAGCCGCGAAACCCACGCCGATGCCGGTGACAAAGCCAACGACGCGATCCGCGTCAACGGCAACGAGCTGCGCGTGAAAGTGGTGGGCGAAGGCGCCAATCTCGGGCTTACCCAGGCTGGCCGGATTGAATTCGCCTTGGCCGGCGGGCATCTGAATACCGATGCTATCGACAATTCCGCCGGCGTCGATACCTCGGACCACGAAGTGAATATTAAAATACTGACCGGCCTGCTGGAACGCGGCGCGCAGCTTGCCCGTCCCGCGCGCAACGAACTGCTTGCCTCGATGACCGACGATGTCACCCAGCACGTGCTGCGCCACAATTACGGCCAGACCCTGGCGCTGACCCTGCTGGAAAGCGAAGCGAAGCTCGAGCTGACCGCGTACGCGCGCTTTATTTCTGATCTTGAAACGAATGGCCGGCTCGACCGCAAGGTGGAAGGCCTGCCCGACGCCGCCTCCCTCGCGGAACGCGAAAAGTCCGGCCATTGCCTGACCCGCCCGGAGCTCGCCGTGCTGCTGGCCTACGGCAAGCTCGATGTCAAAGACGACATCGTCGGCAGCGAGGCGCCGGACGACCCGCATTTCAAGGCCACGCTACGCGCCTATTTCCCTGCGGCACTCAGCCGATACGCGCACGACATGGAGCACCACCGGCTGAAACGCGAAATCGTTGCCACGGTAATCGCCAACGATATGGTGAATATCTGCGGGCCCACCTTCCCGCGGCGCCTGCGTGGTGCGGCCGGCTGCGATACCACGGCACTGGTCAAGGGATTTGCCGCCGCCCGCGCGGTCCTCGGTTTCGATGCGCTGTGGGCGGAAATCGGCGGCCAGGACGGGCATATCCCGGCCGCCGGCCAGACCGTGCTGTACCGCGCCATGGCCTACGCGCTGCGCAGCCAGACATTCTGGCTCGCGCGCCGCGCCTTTCGCGCCAAAACCGCGGTGCAGAGGCTGATCGACGATTACGGGCCCGCGGTGGCGACCCTGAAAAAACTGCTGCCCGACCTGCTTTCCCCGTTTCAACAGCAGGAGATCGAGCGCCGGGCCCACCGTTTCGCGGCCGCCGGCGCACCGGACGACATGGCGCATGCCGTCGCCAGCCTGCAGCCGCTGACCACCGTCGCCGAACTGGTCGACCTTGCCCATGCCAGTTCATGGCCGATCGAAAATGTCGCGCGGCTCTACCACCAGGCCGGCGATGTATTTGCGTTCGACCGGCTCCGCTTCGCGGCCGGCGCCTTCCAGGGCGGCGACAGTTTCGATCGCCTGGCGGTGCGTCGCCTGATCGAGGACATGCTCGGCGAACAGACCGCCATCGCCCGCGCCATCATGAAGTTCGCCGCTTCCCCGGAAGCCGGCGACGATCTGGCCCAGAGCAAGGCCGCCATCGCCAGCTGGTGCGCACTGCACGACTACCCGGTGCGGGCTGCCAGATACACTATCGAATCAATCGAACAGTCCGGCGGCAGCTGGAGTTTTGCCAAGCTGACGATCGCCAATGCGGCGCTTCGGGAACTCGCGGCCGAAGGCCAGGCTTTGCATTGAACCTGCCGGGGCCGTCATGCATCGCGCGATTTTGCGGGGAGCGCACCCACCCCGCTGCTTCGGGCCCGATTTTTTAGGTCTACCCAATGGACGAAATGGAGGTGTTCGACCGTAACGCCGTGCGCCTGCATCGCACGCGGGCGGCCGCGCAGATAGGTAATGTTGCCGACTTGCTCGCCGACCTGGCATCAAGGCTGCTTGATCGGCTCGACGACACTACGCATCGTTTCAACCGCGCACTCGACCTTGGCGGCCGCGGCAGCATCGCCCCCGCCCTGCGCGCTCGCGGCATGCACGTCACATCGCTGGACCCCTCCGCGCGCCTGGCGGGGAAAGCCGGCGGCACTCCGCTCGCCGCCGATCCCGAATTCCTGCCGTTTGCTCCCGGCAGCTTCGATCTGGTGATCGCCAGCCTGTCGCTACACTGGACCAACGATCTCCCCGGCGCGCTGATCCAACTCCGCCAGTCGCTCCGTCCGGACGGGCTTTTCCTCGCCAGCATCCCCATCCTCGGCACACTTGATTCGTTGCGCACGGCGCTGACTGAAACCGAAGCAGCACTCACCGGTGGCGCCAGCCCCCGCATCAGCCCGTTCCCCGACCTGCGCGACTGCGCCGCGCTACTGCAGCGCGCGGGCTTTGCGCTTCCCGTCGCAGACGCCGAAGAGATCAATCTACTTTACGCCGATCCAATGACCTTGCTGCGCGACCTGCGCGCCGCCGGCGAAACAAACGCGGTGCGGCTGCGTGATCGCCGCCTGCCGCCCCGCGCGCTGTTCCCAGCCACGCTGGCAGCCCTGCCGACACACGACGGCCGCACCAAAATCCGCCTGCGCCTCGCCTACCTTACCGGCTGGGCACCTGCCCCAACGCAGCCAAGGCCACTCGTGCGCGGCAGCGCCCAAATCAGCCTGGCGGATGCTCTGAAATCACAAGATTAATCAGCCGGCGTGTTCCTCAGGAAGGCCAGAGGCTCTGCCCCCTGGACCCCCGACGGCGTGCCGCCGCTGTCGTTAGCGCTGCGCGGCGGGAGTTTCCCTGGCGAAGCTCACATCAATTCGAATTTTCAGGCTTCGCCGTCCCCCCCAATCAGCGGGGTCTGGGGCCTTGTCCCCAGCGGGTCCAGGGCAGAGCCCTGGCCTTCCCTACCCTCCGGTGAGGCTCATATGCCGCGACACCGAAGGCGCGCCTCGCCGCCGATCAATAACAAAATCATGCCCCCGGGGTTTGCGCGCGATCGCGTCCCGCACCGCCTGCTCCAACTCCGCGTCATCCGCCCCGCGCCGCAGCACCGTGCGCAAATCGGCGCTGTCGTCCTGCCCCAGGCACAAATACAGCGTGCCCGTCACGGTCAGGCGCACGCGATTGCAGCTTTCACAGAAATTATGCGTCATCGGCGTAATAAAACCAACGCGCCGCCCGGTTTCGCGTACCACAAAATAGCGCGCCGGCCCGCCGGTGCTGTAATCCGTCTCGTCGAGCGTAAAACGCTGCCGCAGCCGCGCCCGCACCAGCGACAGGGGCAAATACTGGTCCACGCGCGCCGCGTCGATATCGCCCATCGGCATGGTTTCGATCAGGCAGAGATCGAACCCCTGCTCGCCGCACCACGCCAGCAGATCGGAGATTTCATCCTCGTTCTCGCCGCGCAGCGCCACCGTATTGATTTTGACCGCAAGCCCCGCGGCGCGCGCGGCGCGCAGTCCTTGGAACACCGTCTCGATCCGGCCCCACCTGGTAATGCGCGCAAACCTGGCGGCGTCCAGCGTATCCAGGCTGACATTGACGCGCCGCACGCCGGCCGCCGCCAGGGCATCCGCGAACCGCGCCAACTGGGTGCCGTTGGTCGTCAGCGTCAGTTCATCGAGCCCCTGCCCCAGCTGCGTGCCCAGCCGCTGGAACAGCGAGACCACGTTGCGCCGCACCAGCGGCTCGCCCCCGGTAATGCGCAGTTTGCGCACGCCGAGCCGGACGAAGGCGCAGGCCAGGCGCTCGATCTCGTCCAGCGAGAGGATCTCCGCCCGCGGCAGGAAATTCATGTCCTCAGCCATGCAGTACACGCAGCGCAGGTCGCAGCGATCGGTGACGGAAACCCGCAGGTAGGTGATGGCGCGGCCGAAGGGGTCGATCACGGCGGACATGCGTCCCACATCGCGGCGCGGCAGGCGAAGGTCAAGGCTAGGCGCAGCGGCGCGGGTCAGGGGTCGACCTGCTCCAGTGCCACCACGGCGGTGTTGATCAGCACTTTCCCGGCATTCTCGAAGTTCACGGTGACCCGCGCGCCAACGACGGACTGGACCTGGCCCAGCCCCCAGTTCGGCTGGCCCGGATGGCGCACGAAGCGGCCTGGTTCGAGCCCGGAATCCGGCGAAGTCGGATCGATTTCCACAGTCGAAAGACTCTCGCTACCAATTCGCGCCTAGGCTGCACCCTGGCCGCCATGGCCGGAAAGGATTTTTGCGTGCAGACGGACATCGAGGGGGGCGTGGCGGACTTCGCTACGGCCGTCGCTACACGGATCTGTCACGACGTTGCCGGTCTGCTGAGCGCGCCGACCGGCACGCTGGAGTTGGCGGACGAGGATCCCGAAGCTGCCGTGCTGGCGACCGAAACGGCCGCGGCGCTGGTTGCGCGCGTGCAATTGCTGCGCGCTGCCTGGGGCGGCGGCGCGGGCCCGCTCGATGCCGCCGCCATTGCAGCCCTCGCCCAAGGGCTCCCCGGTTTCGAACGGCTACGGCTGGACGTCGCCGAACTCGATGGCGAGCTGGGGGAAGTGGCGGCCCGTCTGGCACTATGCCTGTTGCTGGCGGCAGTGCCCGGCGTGCCGCGCGGCGGCGGCATCCGCCTCGCCCATGCCCCGCACGGCGGCGTGTGCCTCACGCTTCTGGGCATCGGCGCCACCTGGCCGGAAGCGCTGGCGCGCTGCGTGGCTGCCCAGGCCAACTGGCATGACGCGACGGCGCCGCGTACGCTAGCCGCGCCGCTGGTGTGCCTGCTGGCAGCCCAGGCCGGCTGGCGCATCAAGCTCAATGGCCCCGACGCCATCGCTGCTCCGCGTTAGGCGTAAAAAGGCCAGGGCAACCGCATTTGAGAACCTCCAGCGCCCGCTCCAACTGACGTCGGCGAACAAGAAACACTTAACAAAAGTTTTTGCTTCTTTTTCAAAGAGAAGTACTTTTTCTTGTTCGCTTTTGAAAAAACCCTTTGTCAACTTGCCTTTCGTTTCGGGTCGAAGCGTCGGACTCGAATGTAGTGCCGAGAAAATTCCAAATGCGATTCCCCTCCCTGGCGTGCAGAAGCAAATCATCTCCCTTCACGAAATATTTTGAGCAAGCCGCCCAGGATGTCCCCGCCGCCGGAGGGCTAGATGGACGATCTGATCGCCGAATTCCTCACCGAAACCAACGAAGCGCTCGCCGATCTCGATCTCGCGCTGGTTAAGCTCGAGCGCACGCCGGACGACCAGGCGACGCTCAGCCTGATCTTCCGCCTGGTGCACACCATCAAGGGTACCTGCGGCTTCCTCGGCCTGCCGCGCCTCGAGCATGTCGCCCACGCGGCGGAGAATGTGCTCGGTCGCGTGCGCGACCGCGAGCTGATCGCTACCCCGGCCGTGATCACCGCCGTACTGACATCGCTCGACCGCATCAAGCTGATCCTCTCCGGCCTGGCCGCGAACGGCAGCGAGCCCACGGGCGACGACGCCGCCTGCATCGCGGCGTTGGAGCTGGCCGCGAGCGGCGAGCCCGCCGAGTCCACGGCGCCGGTCGAGGCAACCGCCGCCGAACCGCAGCAGGCCGAGCAACCCGCCGGCGAGGTCGCGACCGCTTCACAGACAATCCGCGTCGGCGTCGATGTGCTGGAAGAGCTGATGACGCTGGTCGGCGAACTGGTGTTGACCCGCAATCAGCTGCTGCAGATCAGCCGCGCCGAGGGCACCAATCTGTTCACCGCGCCGCTGCAGCGGCTGTCGCACATCACCACCGATTTGCAGGAAGGGGTCATGAAGACCCGCATGCAGCCGATCGGCAATGCCTGGAACAAGCTGCCGCGCCTGGTGCGCGACCTGGCCAACGAAACCGGCAAGAAGATCGAGCTGGACATGCACGGCCAGGAGACCGAGCTGGATCGCCAGGTGCTGGAGCTGATGCGCGACCCGCTCACCCACATGGTGCGCAACAGCGCTGATCACGGGCTGGAGACGCCGGCGGTGCGGCGTGCCGCGGGCAAGAACGAGGCCGGCACGATCCGGCTCAACGCCTATCACGAGGGCGGCCACATCATCATCGAGGTCGCCGACGACGGCCGCGGCCTCGATCTGGCGGCCATCCGCGCCAAGGTGCTCAGCAAGGGTCTGGCGACCGAGGCCGAACTCGCGGCGATGTCTGAGGCGCAGGTGCGCCACTTCATTTTCCGCGCCGGCTTTTCCACCGCGGCCGCGGTCACCGCGATTTCCGGCCGCGGCGTCGGCATGGATGTCGTGCGCAGCAATATCGAGCGCATCGGCGGCACCGTGGAGCTGACCAGCACAGCGGGCGTTGGCTCCTGCTTTACCATCAAAATCCCGCTGACCCTGGCGATCGTTTCGGCATTGATCGTCAAGGCCTGCGGCGAGCGCTTTGCCATTCCGCAAATCAGCGTGCTGGAGCTGGTGCGGGTCGGCGGCGTCGGCGGCACCGCGGCTACGATCGAGCAGATCGGCGGCGCACCTGTATTACGGCTGCGCAACCAGCTGCTGCCGCTGATTTCGCTCGGCGAGTTGCTGCGGCTCAACGAAAACGGCGCCAAGGCCGAGAACACGACCGTCGTGGTGACCGCGGTCGGCAGCGGCATGCTCGGCATCGTTGTCGACGATGTCTACGATACCGAGGAAATCGTGGTGAAGCCGGTGGCGCCGATCCTGCGCCACGTAACAATGTTTTCCGGCAATACGATCCTCGGCGACGGGGCCGTGATCATGATCCTGGACCCCAACGGCGTTGCGCGCAGCGCCGGCGTTTCCTCCGCCCGCGACCAGAAGGCCTCGTCGTCCCGCAACCTTCAGGTGGCGCGGTCCGACGACGGCATTGCGCTGCTGCTGTTCCGCGTCGGCGGGCAATCGGCGCCGCGCGCGGTGCCGCTCAATCTGGTGGCCCGCCTCGAGGATTTCCCGCGCGACAAGATCGAGTTCAGCGCCGGCGGCGCGGTGACGCAGTACCGCGACAAGCTGATGCCGCTGATCGCCATGGACGATGGCGCGATCGAGCAGGCGTCCGAAGGCGCGACGCAGCCGGTGCTGGTGTTTACCGACGGCGAACGCAGCATGGGCCTGATGGTCAGCGAAATCGTCGACGTCGTGCATGACCGGTTGAACATCGAGCTCGGTGCGGCGCGGCCGGGCCTGCTCGGCACCGCGGTGATCGCCGGCCAGGCGACGGACGTGCTCGATACCAGCTACTGGCTGATGCAGGCGTGGCGCGACTGGTTCGGCACCGCGCAGGGGCCGCAGGCGCGCCGGCGGCTTCTGGTGGTGGAGGACAGCGACTTCTTCCGCCAGCTGCTGGTCCCGGCACTTGCCGCCGCGGGCTATGAAGTGACCGCGGCGGCCAGCGCCGCGGAGGCGCTGCGCCTGCGCGACGGCGGTCTGGAGCTCGACGCGATCGTCTCCGACATCGACATGCCGGACATGGACGGGCTGGAATTTGCCCGCCGCGTGCGCGGCGACGGCGGCGCCTGGGCATTGCTGCCGATGATTGCCCTGACCGGGCGCGGCGCGCCGGCCGACGAAGCGCGCGGCCGCGAGGCCGGATTCTCCGACTACTGCCAGAAATTCGAACGCGACGCGCTGCTGGCCAGCCTGCGGCAGTGCCTCACCGAACAGGTGTTGATGTGACAAACGACATTGCAGTTGCCGCTGTGGCGCGACCCGGCGCCGCGCAGAACGACGAAAGCGCGTTCGTTATCCTGACGCTCGCGGATCAGCTGTGCGGCGTGCCGGTCTTGGCGGTGCGCGACGTGCTGGCGGATCAGGCCATAGCGCGCATTCCGCTGGCGCCGCGCGAGGTCGCGGGCAATTTGAATTTGCGCGGGCGCATCGTCACCGCCATCGATCTGCGCGAGCGGCTGCGCCTGCCGCCGCGCGCCGACGGCGCACCGTTCATGTCCATCGTCACCGAGCAGGGCACCGAACTTTACGCTCTTCTGGTGGATCAGGTCAGCGAAGTACTGACGCTGCGGCGCGCCGCGATGGAAGCCAATCCGCCGACGCTACCGCGCATCTGGGCGGAGCACAGCCACGGCATCTACCGGTTGGAGCAGCGGCTGATGGTGGTGCTGGATGTGGAACGCCTGCTGCAGATCGACATCGCGGCGGCAGCGTGAGCACCCTGACCTGCCTGGTGGTGGACGACAGCCGCGTGGTGCGCATCGTGGCGCGCCGCATGCTGGAACACCGCGGATTTTCGGTCGTGGAAGCGGAGGACGGCGAAAAGGCGCTGGCCGTCTGCCGCGCGCAGATGCCGGACGCCGTGCTGCTGGACTGGAACATGCCGATCATGAACGGCATCGAATTCCTGCAGCACCTGCGCGCGGAGTTCGGGCCGGACAAGCCGCCGGTGGTGTTCTGCACCACGGAAAACGACATGAGCTACGTCGAGCAGGCGATTGCGGCAGGGGCACAGGAGTTCATCATGAAGCCGTTCGACGAGGAAATCCTCGCCGGGAAATTCGCGCAGGTGGGGCTGTTGTGATCGCGAAGGCAAGCAAGGCCAGGGCTCTGCCCTGGACCCGCTGGGGACAAGTCCCCAGACCCCAGGTTATGCTGTCCCGAGTGCTACATCGGCTCGTACGATCGGTGTCGAACGCCGGCCGCGCAGCGCTATCGGGGGTCTGGGGCCTCAGGCCCCAGCGGGTCCGGGGCAGAGCCCTGGCCTTCCTTTACCTGGCCTTCCCTTACGTGGCCTCGCCTTGCCCCTAACCGCCGCATCCCCAGGACCCGCCCAAATCGCGCGGGTGATGATCTGCGACGACAGTCTGGTCATTCGCAGCGCCATCGCCCGCATCCTCGAGGCCGATCCCGCCATTCGCGTCGTCGCGCGCACCGGCAACGGCCAGGCGGCGCTCGACGCGCTGAAGCTGCACGACATCGACGTGGTGGTGCTCGACATCGAAATGCCGGTCATGGACGGCCTGACGGCGCTGCCGCTGCTACTGGCCGCCGACCCCGGCCTGCGCATCATCATGGCCAGCACGCTTACCACCCGCGGCGCCGACATCGCGATGCGCGCCCTGCGGCTCGGCGCCGCCGACTATATGCCGAAGCCCTCCGCCGCCGGTTTTGCGGCGGAAAGCAGTTTTGGTCCCGAGCTGATCGCCAAGGTGAAGGGACTGGCAAGACTTCGGCTCCGCCAGCGGCCGGCCACCGCCGCCCCGTTCCAAGTGCCGCCGGTTCAGGCGGCGCCTCTGCCGCTCCGGTCCCCGCCGCGCCACACCCCGCAATTGCTGGCGATCGGCAGTTCCACCGGCGGACCGAACGCCCTGTTCGCCCTGGTGCAGGGATTATCCCCGCGCCTGCCGGTTCCGGTCGTCATTACGCAGCACATGCCGGCTACTTTCACGCCGATCCTCGCCGACCACATCGCAAAGCTCGGCGTTCTGCCCTGCGCCGAGGCGCATGAGGGCGCGCGCCTGCAGCCCGGCCGCATCCTGCTGGCGCCCGGCGATCACCACCTGCTGGTGCGCCGCGACGCCGCGGGCATGTTCGCTTCACTCTCCGACGCGCCGGCGGAAAACTATTGCCGCCCCTCGGTGGACCCGATGCTGCGCTCTGCCAGCGAGGCAACCGACGGACGCGTGCTGGTCGTCATGCTGACCGGCATGGGGCATGACGGCATGGCCGGTACCCGCGCCGTGATCGATCGCGGCGGTGCCGCGATTGCACAGGATGAAGCGACCAGCGTGGTCTGGGGCATGCCCGGCGCCGTCGCACGCGCCGGTCTCGCGTACGCCGTGCTGCCGCTGCCGCAAATCGGACCGAAAGTTCTCGCCGTGTTCGGCGTGCGGGCATGAGCGCCGGGTTCAACGCCATCTCGGCGATGCTGAAGGCCCGTTCCGGCCTCATCGTTGGGCCGGACAAGCTCTACCTGCTGGAAACCAGGCTCGCCGCCATGATGCGCCGCGAGGGAGCGCGCGACCTCGACGCCCTGGCAGACAAGCTGCGGCCCGGCAACGCGCTGGAACACGAGGTGGTCGAAGCGATGACCACCAACGAATCGTTATTCTTTCGTGACACCAAGCCGTTCGATGCGCTGCGCCTGCGTATTCTGCCGCGCCTGCATGCCACCCGCCCGGCCGGGGCGCCGCTGCGCATCTGGTCGGCCGCCGCCTCCACCGGGCAGGAAGCCTATTCAATCGCCATGATCGCGGCCGAAATGGGCGCGGCGCTCGGCAGCCGCCGCATCGAAATCGTCGGCACCGACATCGCACGCGAGCCGCTGCAGCGCGCGCGCGAAGGCCTCTACAGCCAGTTCGAAATCCAGCGCGGCCTGCCGATGCAGCTGCTGGTGAAATATTTCTCCAAGGAGGAAGCACAGTGGCGCATCAAGCCGGCCCTGCGCGCCGCGGTGACGTTCCGTGAGTGGAACCTGCTGGCCGACCTGCGGGCGCTCGGCCAGTTCGACGTGGTGTTCTGCCGCAATGTGCTGATCTATTTCGACGCCCCGACCAAAACGCGCGTGCTGGAGGCGATGGCCCGCCAGATCGCGGCGGACGGCGTGCTGTTCCTCGGTGGCGCCGAAACAGCCCTCGGCCTGACGCACGCGTTCCACACCGCCGCCGGCGAAACCGCCGCCTACACCCCCGCGGCCGCGCTGGCGCGGGTCGCATAGGAAGGCCAGGGGCTCTGCCCCATAAGCGCGAACATAAGG
>JAATGE010000271.1 GCA_015654825.1 Rhodospirillales bacterium | reverse complement strand
TGCATCGTTATGTCTTTGTGGTGCGATCAAGCAGGGTTTCGACCGCGGCGCGCCAAGCAAGTAGCTCGGGAAAATCGGCCAGCACGAAAGTCAGCGGCTGCTGACCGGTAAGCGCCGCCAGTTCAGCCACGATCGGCTGGGCGCGGGACGCTGCGGCCAACGTCGCATCCCATAGGCGCGCACCGTGTTCGAAGGTTTCGCGTGCCACAGGCAAATCGTCGTTTCGCCACGCTTGCAGGCCGTCGCGCAACGTAACCATAGACCCGATCAGATTGTTGTCCTCAACGACTGCCAACAACTCCTCGATCCTGGGCGACGTCGTTTCACCAGGGGCCAGCCCGGCAGTCTCCTGTTCAATCTCCGCAGTGACATTTTTTGCCGCCGGCCAGGCGTCTTTGAAGAGTTGCTCTATGTCGGCGCCGCGCCTCATACTGGCAAAGGCGGTCGGAAAATCATCCTCCAGCCAGTGCAGAAACGCGCCCGACTTTGGTCCTGCGCCTGTGGCGTAAAGGTCGCGCATTAACAGGCTAACCTTCGGCTCCGTGCTCAACGTGGCGGCTTCCAGCATGGCCAAAGCGTTGCGCGCCCACGGTAGAAGCCGTGACGTAAGCTCGATGCTCCGAGAGTTGGACGGATCACCTGGCGGCGCGCCCTGCAGCGACGCAAGCCGAGCCTCCATTGTTGCCACGATCGTTCGTAATTCATCGATATTCGCCATCACACCGCATTCCCTTTTTGTGAAACTGCGGGTGGCCCGCGCTGGGCCGCCCGTTCATGCCCCAAGTGTCGCGACGGCCCCCTCAGTCCGGCGCCCACCAAAATGGCTTGTCCGCACGAAGAGCTACCGGCACCGATCTCTCCGTTTTTTCCTCGACTAATATTTTTTTCAAAGGTCTGCCATTGAAGTCTGTGGGGCCCGGATTATCCCAGTCGAACTTCTCAACCATCTGCGTGGTGGTTTCTGTCCTATGGCTCAGTGGAATTTTGGGTGCTCCAAAGGCGCCAGGCAACCGAACTGATCGGCCCAACGAGCCGATCACCGGCCCGATCGCTGCGTGCCACGGCGAAGGCCTGGTGTCGAAAGTCGCACCAAGTTCCGCGAGCTGATCCGCTATGTTTCTAGCCGCCAGTTGCTTTTTGACCGCATCTTCCTCCAATGCACAAATCTCAGCGATGGCCCGCGCGTGCTTCGCATAATTCCCGTAGGCTTTCACGAAGGCATCGACGGCGGCCACGGCGCCGAAACTGTCGTATTTGGCAAGCAGGGCGGCTATGCGCTCGGCTTTGGTGGCATCCGCAAGGGGCTGCTGCAGGGCCGCCATAAATGCGTCGAGTTGCGCGAGCGTGGTCGCGGCGGTGGTAATGATCGCTTCGTTGGCCTCGTTGTCCTCCGCACTTCCGGCGACAAGGAGCATACCGCGGCGCTGTTCGGCCGCCGCCATGTCGGCTTCCACCTCGCCTCGTTTTTTCCCAGCATTGTCGATCGCCGCCTGGATGGCGGCAGCGGATTTATCGGCTGGCCGCAGCTCCAAAACTGAAAACACATGCATTGTTTTTTATCCCTTGCGCCAGTGTTGAATGGCCGCTACTGGCGCCGCAGCGGCCACCTTTGTTCAACCGTCGGCCGCCGGCGCATCCAAACCGGCGCTGATGACCGAAGCCGGAACGTGGTATAGGCGCTGCTTTCCTACGTCCGTAACGTTCAAGCTTTTTGCTATTTCATTTTTACCGGGCAAGATCATGCCACGGGCGACCAGCACCTTGAGGGCCGCCTTGTAATCCAAACCGGTTAGAGCCTCACGCATCCCCTCTGCGGAAAGGAAGAACTCCCATTGTCTGTCGACCCATTTGCGCCAGCCGGCGGCATTTTGTGCAATGTATCGCTGGTGCTGCGGTCCGGTCGGCTGCGTCTGATCTCCCACCTCCGGCGAACGCCATTCGCTCAATCGAGCGCTCCAATGTTTCGAAATGAAGGCGCGGAGCTGAGCAACGGCCTGCGCATCTTCGTGATTATCTACGGTGCCGCGCTCGTCCAGCCAGGCGAGGAAGCATTTGCGTGCTGCAAATTCCGCTTCACGCTCGCCGGTTTCCGTATTTGCCCAGCCGGTGATCCCGGCATCAGTCGCGAGGTTGCCTGCTAATGCTATCAGCGCGAAACGACGCGCCACCGTGCGCGCCTGGCCGCTGTGCGCGCCAAAGGGTGCCAGCCATGCGGTGGCGATCCTATCGATCTCGTCTTTCAGCTGATCAGCAAAGCCCGGCTCGCGTTCGATCCTGCCAATGAGATACGCGATGTATGCCCGCATCGGCGTCCCGTAGTAGCGGATCGCAGCCTCTCGCAGCTCTTGCGCAAACGCGCCGGCCGACTCGGCGCCATGCAGGTCCGTGAAGGCGCCTGTGCCAGCGCCGTCGTCTGCGGGCACATCAACCAGGCGGACCCCTTGCCCCGCTTTCATTTTGATCCCAGCCTCCGCCATCTTGGCGGCAAGCGTTGTTTCACCCGTCGAGAGGAAGAACACACGGAATCGGAGCACGGCGCGCAAGCCCACGCCGCGGTCCAGCCGCGATTTCCCCTGACCCGAGGCGAGCATGTATTGGCATGCCCCCACGTCCCGCGCATCAGCCTGGCCGAGCTCATCCATTACGAGCCCGATATCCGAATGCAGCGCGGCGACCGCCTCGGTGCTGTTGCTGGTGCTGCGCCAGCTGCGCACGGCGCCGATCGCTCCGTCGCCCGACGGATCACCGCCCCACACACTGGCGCTGACGATGCCGCAGGTCGTTTTGCCACTGCGGCTATCGCCGTGCAGGTTCACCCCTCCCCCATCTTCCCCGACGAGACGCAGCAGCGGTGCGGCGAAGGCCATTGAGACGGCCAGGCCTAGGCGGGCATTTGCCCGGCACGGTCGGCCGATCGCCGCGCGCCAGTCCGCGAGGGTTCCGGCGTGTTGAAATAAATCCGGTTCCCGGCTGGTGGTCTGCAAGATTACCCGAATCGGCGAATTGCCAAAAATCTGATCCGGCAGCACATAAATCAGCGTGCCGCCGATGGTGTGCCAACCCGTTCGCGCAACCACGCGCGCGTGCGCTGAGGCACTAGCGAGGTTCACATACTCCAGGAACGCCTGGCGTGCTTCCCGCGTAGCGTTGAAGGTCAGCCCGCGCGCCGCCATGGCCCGGGACATCTCTCCGGCCTCGCCCGCAAACATTTCACGGGCGAAAACCTCCTGGCGCTCACGGCCGACACGATCCCGCCAACCCCACAAAATGCCGAAATAACCGTCGGCATCCCGGGTCTCGGCGATCGCCTCAAGCCGTCCGCACACCCACAATGGTGGCTTATCGTCTGCGCGGTCCATCCAAAGGCCGTCGTCCTTGAGGTGGAACCGGCCCGTTAGCCCTCTTGGCGGCGGCGGTGGCGGCGCTGTGCCGCCGGTCTGCGGAGCTTTCAGGGGGCTGGCAGGCGCAGCCGCGGCGATGTCGGCGCGGACCCGGCCGACGCCGGAGCGTTTGACCATCAGCCCTGCAGCCCGTCGTTGAAATCATCGCCATATGAACTTCTCGCAACGCGTATACGCCGCCCTTCGGCCAGCAACCTATCAACAGCGCGATTTAAGGCTGCCTCGGCGGCCGGATTGCCTGTGTCATTGTCTGCGGCCACGATCACATCGAGCACTTGGGCAGGCAGGACGATGCGACCCAAGTTAGACAGGGACACTGTTGAGACCACTCTAAATTCAGGGCACGCCAGCGCGATCGACAGTCCAGTTTCGATGCCCTCGGCCAGCACCAACGTATCGGTCTCAGGTGCATCAGCAAGGCGCCGTCCGGATCCACCGCGCCAAAGCGGAATGAACCCACCCGCATAGCTTCCGAAGCATTTCTTTGCTGTGCGCAACGGCGCCTTTAACCATTTACCAGCGTTTTCATAAAGAAACGTGCGATGGCTGCTACAGTGTTTGCCGTCCGGTCCAAGGATTGCGGCCACCATGGCGGGTAGATCGGCACCCGCTTCGGTGCAGCGACAGGCCGGATGGTAGCGGAGTGCCCGCGGCTGGCGGCCCAACTCGGCCAGATCGACCCCGCGGCCGGCCAGGTAATGGTCAACCGGCGTGCCACGCAACATCGGCTCGGCGGACAGGAACAAGCGGAGCGCCGCGGCGCGGGTCGCCCGTTCGTGGGCATCAGGCCCTACGCTGGGCGGCCGCAAGGGGGTCTGCGGACTTGGCACCGCGCCGCCGGCGGCGATGCCCAGCCATGCCAGCGTCCACCTGTAGGCGTTCTTCTTGTCGCCGCGGAACAGCACGTGGGCCACCAGGTCCAGTGCATCCCCGCGCCCAACGCCTGAAAAGTCCGCCCACACGCCGCGTTTCGAGCCGGTGATTCGGACGCTCAATGCCCGCGTCGACGTGCCCTCGATCGACGGTGCCACCCACTCGGCGCTCTCGCGATGGCCGTGCGGCAGTAGCTCGCGCACGAGCGGCTCGATACGCGCCGCGAGCTGTCCAGCCACGTCATGCGCGCTCAGAAAACGCATCAATGATCACCTTTGAAGGTCCTCTACAATTCGCGCCGCCACGTTTCCGAAGCGATACAGTTCGTCCAAGTTCAGACCGAAGATGAACCCTGCGTCGCCGGCCCAGCGGGCACATTCGATATAATCACGGACGACTTCTTCCGGAGGCCGTAGTGAAAAAAAATCCTTATACTTTCGAAAAGTTCATAGATGTCGACCGCATCGAGGCGCTCGATCGAAGAGGTCAGGACGCCGCAGCAGGCCGCAGCCAGGCTGGTCATTGCTTTTACATCGACTCGCTCGGACACGGTGCCCAGGTTGCCGTCGCGAACCAACACGAAGGGATAGCCACAGGCCAGGATTTCCTTGCCGGTCGGGCGCCGCAAAGTCAGTTTGGTGATCTCCTGGCTCGCATCAAACCCATGTGTCGGCTTGACCAGGTTAATTTCGACTGTGTCGCTCATTTTGATATCTCCATGCGCTTTCACGCGCATATCTTGGGGTTGAAAGTTACGTCCGTTCGGTGCCGATACCTACTTAGGTCCGTCGCCGGCGGTCGCCGCGACCTGCCGTCACGGCGACGCCTGCGGCAATTTCGTCCCAGGTGGCGTCAATAGCCTGTTGTGCGCTTGTTGCCGGCCGAGCTGCGGCGGCAGCCTGGCCGCAGTTACGCTTGCCGTGCGCTCGCGTGACCGCAACACGTGCGGCGATTTCGTCCCAGGTTGCATTGATTGCCTGTTGGCGGCCTGTCATCATATTTCGCTCCCGTATAAAAAGATCAGCGCTGGTTTCATGCACGCGTTCATGCGGCCCTCGGTGCCAGAACAATGTTGCCGTCTGCATCGATCCGCGCGGCGCCAGCCCAGACAGCAACCAAGGCCGCGTCCAGGCTGAACAGATTGTCGCGCACAGCGGGATCCAGGGCCGCGGCGGCCCCCAACGTGTCCGCCGCCAGCTCCAGTATCGGCGCGGCCAATTTCGGAGTACCATCCAGCTCACGCGATCGCGCGCCGTCCTGTGCGCGCCGGAGCGCTCCCCACGTCCAGGCAACTGACGCCGCCAGCGACCGGATTTCGATCGCCCGGGCCCGTGCCAAGGGCACCAGGGGCGGCAGCTCGCGACGTGCGCCGTTGCTGGTTTGCGACGTGCGCCGTTGCTGGTTTGCGACGTGCGCCGTTGCTGGTTTGCAGCGCCGGCGCCCGATGATGCGACTCGGGGCGGCACATCAGGGCGTGCCGCGGCTTTCATCGCGGCCTCGAGCGCCGGCAAATCGCCGCGCCCGGCGGTCAGCGCAACAGTGGCCAGGACGATCGCGCGAAGTTTTGCAGCTTCAGCGCTGGTAGCGTCGTAGAGAGCTCCGATCATGCTGCTGGCCTAGTCGGCGACTTGCGCGGACGGCCACCTTTCTGGCCGTTCAGCCGCGCGGCGATTTGCCTTCGAGTGCTCTCCGCCGGTCGTTTTACTATGTTGCCGTCGGCGTCCGCCACACCTTCGCCGCGCCAGACCGCCTGCAGCCCCGCATCCAGCTTCAGCGCCTCCGCAATTGCTATCCGTTGCAGGAAGCGAGTATAGAGGACTGCGGCGGCAGCCAGGTCGATCATCCACCGACCGAGTTCAGGTCCCCCGGACGCTCGCTCAAACACCGTTTCAGGTCCGCGGTCATGTATCCGATATCCGGCGGAAATATGATCGACCGCGGCCTGCATCCGTGCGGCCAGCGGCGCAGCCTCGCCTGCTGATGGCAGGATATCCGCCAAAGTGATACCGGCGTCGCTCATGTGATGGGCGACACGCAACACCAGCGCGAACAGCATGCCATATTGAAGCGCGCTAGGGGTGCGCGCGTCGTGAAGCAGCACCGAGCCGGTCATGCCGCAGCCTCGCGCACCGTCGCTTCGCTGGTGGATTTGACGCGCTTGCTGCGCAACCATTGGTCGAATTCGGCGACCGGATAGGTGACCCTGGAGCCCAGCCGAACCATTACGGGACCATCGCCTTCGCGCGCCAGATCCTCTAAATGGCGAACCGAACACCCGGCCCGCCGGGCCGCCTCGGCGCGGGTCAAATGAATCCCGCCCGGATCCGGCTGCGCCGGTAAGCCATTGTTTGACATGCACACCTCCACAGACCGCCACATGTGGCGGAGTAGCCCCTCGGACGTGGAGACCCTGCATCCCGGTCGGATATTTGGTCATCTGATAATCACTCGAATTCCGAAAACTGGTTATCGGACGTTGCGCGATCGTCTAATGATGTCCATAACCTTAGACGCATATTTTTGAAGTTCAGACTGGGCTGGTTGTTGATCAGCGAGTGCCATTTGTTGTGCTAAGAACTCTGCAATCTCGCTTTGCTGTCCTAGCTTGCGCAAGTCGCATTCCCTAAAGTGAATGGCCGCCAAGCCTACTTCCGTAGGCCAATCATATTTTGGAGGCCGGCCGCCTCGGCGCGGTTTACTGACAGCCGTGTCGTCGTTCAACTCTTCCGCTGCAGGTAGCGGCAGGCGGAACAAAGAGCCATGCAGCAGCGGGATCGGCAGCTTCCCGCTGTAGGCGTCTGGCGTGAGTTCGTCCGGCTCTACCCTGGAAGCGATAAGGCGCCGTGCCCTGACACATTCAGCCAGGTAAGTCATTCCCTCTCGCTCAAGCCGATACCATTCCTTCCCAATTTCGAAGTCAGCAGCCGGCAAGTATAAAGCGCCATGACTTTCCAGGCGCGACATTTCAGCGTTCAGCTCACCGGCGCAGAATACACGAATTGCTTGCAGACCTGGAATTCCGACGGTATCCGCGACAAAAACATCCTGGTAGCGCGCGAGCTGCTCATGATCCGCGGCGACGGTCGGAGAAATCCAAAGGTGCAAAGCGCGGTTTTTCGGCGCTGGCGCGAACGCTCGCAGGTTACCGGTCGCAAGACCCGTCTGAAAACTTTGTTGTCGCGCCGCAATGGCCTGCCGCAACCATTCGATCTGTTCGCAAACGCGCTGCATTCGAATAGGATCAGGGAAAGGCGGCTTGAACTGCTTTCCGGACACAGCCGCATCGACAGCCTTCTTGAAAAGAGGCGCGTCCTGTAATACCGTCCAAAGCACCCTAAACCGATCGCGTTCCTTCTCGATCTTCTGCGGATCGCCAAGAAATCGCCGCGCCTTTTCCAGCGGCAGCCCATGTGCGGCCGGCTCTATGCCGTCCGGCAACTTTCCATTGAATTCCACTACGACCCCACGTCCGCTGCCCCCACGGCGAACAGAAGGTTGGCGTGGCCGGCCAGGCGTGAGGTCCCGGCGCTCGGTGGCCACCGTGGCCACGCCTGCATCAACGTTACGACGATTCGTGCGTCGCGCAATATGCGTGGAAGGGAGAGGTCTGCAGGAAAAAACAGCATATTTATCAAAGGATTGCAGAGCACGGAAGCGCAACAAGGCACCCTTTTTGGTGTGCTGTCCCGGAACAAAAGTGGAATGGCGCGACGATGCTTGGCCTGTGCCCATCAGAACGCAGCCGATCGCCGTTTCACGCTGCATGCCGGGCCATCTCGGCTGCCGAGGCGCCCGGCGGGGCGCCAGCGGCCGTGCCGGCCGGCAGGGTGACCGGGCCGCTGGCAAGCACAACCGCGTCGGCCAACGCGCTGGCGGCCAGCATGAGCTGCTGAACCTTGGTGGCGTCGCTGTGGACATCGCGCAGCCGGTCGGCGACAAGCTGGGCCAGTTTGATCACGATATCGCCCATCCCTGCCGCCGGCAGTCGCGCCATTTCGATCGCGCATTCGTCGCCGCGCTCGATCGCGGGATCGATCAAATCGGCATCGTCGGTGCGTTCAGCCAGGATGCGGCACGCCCAGCTGGCCCGGCCCTCCCGTTCGATCCACCCGGTTTGGCCAAGCCCTCTGCTGGCGCGGAGCGTATCCAGCAGGACAGCCTTCCGGGCGGCGTCGGAGTCCAGGGAGATCGCCGCCGCGGCATTCATGGCAGGAACTCCATCAAGCCGAAGCACCGCCCCAGATCGATGCCGATCTCGGCACATCCGCCGAGCCGCAAGCCGATCGCCCACACCTGCAGTTTCAGCAGCGACGTGGCGTCGATCGCGTCCCTGTTGATGCAAAGGTGCCCGTCCCGCACAAAAACCCAGCGGCCGGCGCGCACGGCATCGGGGTGCAAAGGAAAGCCGGGCAGCCGCGACATCGCCTCGGCAAACCAGTGCCGAACGGCAGTATCCCCAGACCCCTGGGCCGCGCTCCGCGGGCGCCGAACCGACGGCCTGGCGGCAACCGAACTGTGTGCGGCGGCCAGATCGGCGCGAGCAACATGGCCCATCGCTCATGCCCTCCCAGCGATACGCAAGAGGTCTTTGACGATATCCACCGCCCATATCTCACCCATCGAGCCGCCCCAGCTTTCCTCGCCGTCAGCGTCGACGGCGTCGGCCTTCGCGGCTGCCGCCTTTGCCACGATGCCTGCCAGCGTCTGCGGCTTGGCGTCGCTGATCACGTCCCTGCTGCACTCATACGCGTCCCAGAGAGCATCAAGATCATCGCCTGTTCCCTCGGAATCGTCGTAGGCACGCCGATCGTCGTCGTGCTCCCGGCATATGCGGATCAGATCGGCATCGGGGGGTTCGGCGCCTGGCGGCAGCTCGGCCGGTTCGAGCTGGCCGGCGATGTCGCGGATAAGCGACATCGCCAGTAGTTCGTGGGGCTCGGCCAACTGCTCGAATGTCGTGCCGGGGTATGGCGCGACATCGACATACATCAGCCGCCCCGCGACGCGCGCCTTCGCCACGATGCCTTCTGCGGAATGCGCCGGGGTTGTGGTGATCGAGGCGGCGATCGCTTCCTTCAGCGGCCAGATTTCAGCGTCGCAGCGGTCGAAGGCGCGCGCGCCTGCGTCGTCGGCCTGACGCGGGGCGGTGGCCATGGGCTGCTCCAAGTCGCACAGCGCGAAAAATTGCCCGCAGAGAGCGATCAGCTGCGCATCGAGCGGGCCCGGATCGCTGACCACAGCGATTGGCGCCAGCGCAGGCACGCGGCTGGCGCGGCCCGCGGCGGCCAGGCCCGCCAGCCCGAAAACGATGCCGGAGGCAGTGAGAACCGTCCGGCGGCCTGGTTGGGCGCGCGGCGCGCCATTGGGCGCCGCCGCTGGCGGCGGTCTCTTGATCATGAGTCTATCCCTTTGCATTTAGTCAAGGTGATATGCTACGCATCACCTGATCGTCAGAGGAGCAACTTAAAAAGTCATATGCGTTTAAGAGTATCACATTGACCGGCGCTCAGCTTCGCGCCGCCAGGGCCTTGCTCGGCTGGACCGCTCAACAACTTGCGGATGCCTCAGCTGTCAGCCTCGCCACGATTCGTCGCGCGGAGATTGACGGCGGCGCTGTGCGGATGATCGCGGCGAATGCTGCCGCGATCGTCCGCGCGCTTGACGCCGCCGGCGTCGAATTTATCGATCCGAACGGCAGCGGCCCGGGCGTCCGGTTGAAGCACCCCACCGCGCCGCAATGAGCCCGCGCCGCCGCTACAAGCCCTACGCCTGGGAGCCGTTTTGCATGACCCGCACCGAAGTCGCCGAGGCGGTGTTTCGGCGTTCCGAGTCGTGGTTCCTAGACCACTGCCCTGCCGGCTTTCCCCAACCGGTCGACGGCCTCTACGCCACCGAAGCAGTGCGCGAATGGGTGCGCACGCAGCACGGGATTGCCGGGGCCAGC
>JAATGE010000036.1 GCA_015654825.1 Rhodospirillales bacterium | reverse complement strand
CCTTATGTTCGCGCTTATGGGGCAGAGCCCCTGGCCTTCTATTTCGCGCCCAACCGCAACACGGCCAGGCCCTGTGCGACGCCGTCCGCGGAGCGGAGCAGCTTTGGGTCTAGGCGTTCGTAAACGTCGAAACTGGCTGCGACGAAGGCTTCCGGGGTCAGCGGGGGGGCGGCCGAGGAGTTGCGGAAACTGCCCTCCGGGGGGACGCCGGCGGCGGCGGCGATGGCGGGGAACACCGGGTGGATCGGGCCGGTGGCCAGGCGGTCGGGCAACGCGGCCGGGGTGACTGCCGGGTTTTGCGGGGCGACGCCCATGTGCGTGCAGGCGGCGCGCGCGACGTCGAGCAATACGTTTATCTTCGGGTGGTTCAGCGAGTGCATGAAACTGCCGGCGGCGTGCCAGGCGGGCAGCAATGGTGCCGCGTCGAGGCCGAGGTCGGCGAAGGATTGGGTTAGCAGGGCGCATTGCTCGGCGTAGGCGTTGAGGTAGCCGAGACGCAGGAAAATCAGGCGATTGTAGAGTGCGGCGGTGTCGCCGGGGGACAGGCCGGCGAGAAAGCCGATGACGGCGATGCGGGAATGGTAGTCGCCGGTGGGGCCCTCGCCGAGGTGGCCGCCGTCGATGGGCACGTAGATCATGTCGGGGTGAAAGCCGGAAAAGCGGATCGCCGGGAAGGCGTGGTAGCGGCGGGCGGTGCGGCGCAGCGCCTTGCCGGCCAGCTTGCCGAAGGCGGGGCCGAAATCGCAGGATATGACGTGGTCGCAGTCGTTCAGGGCGGCCGCGGTTTCGGCCTGGTCCCGCGGGGTGCGGCCGGCGACGCCGGCGACGAAGTTGATGATTGTTGCGTCGGGCAGCAGTGCGCGTAGCGAGACGGCAATGCCTTCGCCCTGGCAATTATATAGTACGCCGATCTTCATGCGGGCGCCGATCTTGCTGCGGGTGGCGCGGTGCCGAGCATAGGAACCGGTGCGGCGCAAGGGCGCGGCGTCGGCGGGGGGCGATCGGGAGGGCCGCGAGTTTTGCGAAGATCGCGCGTCATCGGCATGATTCTTATCGAAAGCCTGCGGGCGATGTGCTCTGGTGACTCATGTTGTCGATTCGGATCGGGGTAGCGCTGCTCGCCGGCGCGGTGCTGTTTAATGCTGCGCGGGCGGCGACCTGCGATCTTGGGCACGCGCCCGCAGTGCCGGTGGTGAAGGGGCTTCCGTATAAGGAAGCGCGCAACGCGATTCTTTCCGGCGGCTGGCAGGCGACCGTCGGGCATCCGCATAACGATTTTTCGAGCAATGAAACGACGTTTCGCGATCGCGGATACGGCGAGTTGCAGTTCTGCCGGCTGACCGCGGATTCGCCGTGCCGGTTCGAATTTACGTCGGCGAACGGTGTCGCGCTTTGGATTACGACGACGGGCGACGAAAACCCTACACTGGGCAGCCAGGCGAGCGTGAAAGCGGCGAAACTGGCGTGCGCCGGGGATCCGGATCCGAATTAGGGTTCAGTTGTCAGTTGTCAGGTTTCAGTTGTCAGAGGGGGCGGCGCGGCCAACTTTCTGACAACTGAGAGCCGACACCTGACACCTGCCTTTCAGTGGCCGGCGTGGGTGCCGGAAAAATCGGGGGCGGCGAGGCCGCTGGCGGCCAGTTGTTCGACGAGTGCCGCCTTCAGGCGCTCCAGGCCGGCCTCATCCTTTGCTTCCGCGCGCGCAACCAGGACCGCCTGCGTGTTGGAGGCGCGCAGCAGCCACCAGCCATCGGGCGTGGTGACGCGCACGCCGTCGATGTCCGAAACGGTCGCACCGGCCTCGCGCAGCCGCGCCGCTACCTCGATGATGACGGCAAATTTGCGGATGTCGTCGCAATCGAAACGTAGCTCGGGGGTGTTTACCACCCGCGGCAATGCGGCGCGTACGTCCGACAATCTTGTGTCCATGCGGGCGAGGATGCCGAGCAGGCGCACGCCGGCGTAGAGCGCATCGTCGAAACCGTACCATTTGTCGGCGAAGAAAACGTGGCCGGACATTTCGCCGGCGAGCGGCGCACCGGTTTCCGCCATCTTCGCCTTGATCAGGCTGTGCCCGGTGCGCCACATCAGCGGCACGCCGCCGGCGGCCGCGATTTCGTCGAAGAGCACCTGGCTCGCCTTCACGTCGGCAATGATTGTCGCGCCCGGGCGCTCGCGCAGCACGTCGCGCGCCATGATGACCAGCAACTGATCGCCGGCGAGGATTTTTCCGGTGTCGTCCACGGCGCCGATGCGATCGGCGTCGCCGTCGAACGCGATGCCGACATCAGCGCCACGCGCGGCAACTTCGGCAATCAGCTGCCGCAGATTCTTTTCTACCGTGGGGTCGGGATGGTGCGCGGGGAACGTGCCGTCGATCGCGCCGTTCAGCACGGTGTGCGTGCCGGGCAGCGCGGCGACCAGGCGCTGCAATATGTCGCCGGCGGCGCCGTTGCCGTTGTCCCATACGACGTTCAACGCGCGGGTGCCGCCGTCCCAATCCTTGAGCAGGCGCGCCACATAGTCGGCGGACACGTCGATGGCGCGCTCGCTGCCCGGGGCCTCCGCCACCACGTCGCCGAGCGCGGCGCGAACGCCGATTTCCTGGATCCGCGCGCCGAAGAACGGCTTGCCGCGCAGCATCATCTTGAAGCCGTTATAATCGGCCGGGTTGTGGCTGCCGGTCACCATGACGCCGCCATCGGCCGGCAGCGTGGTCGCGGCGAAATACAGCATCGGCGTCGGGCCGCGGCCGATCCGCAGCACCTCGGCGCCACTTGCCATCAGGCCCGCTACCAGCTGCAACTCCAGCTCCGGCGAGGAAATTCGGCCGTCATAACCGACGGCAACCGTGCGGCCGCCGCCGGCGGCGACGACGCTGCCGAAAACCCGGCCGATGGCGAATGCGTCGGTGCCGTGCAGCGTCTTGCCGACAATGCCGCGGATATCGTATTCGCGCAGCGTCGTCGGATCGAAACGATGTTGGAATTCGGCCACTAATCGGCCTCCCGGTAATTCTTCAGGAAGGCCTGCACCGCCGACGCCATCTCCGGCCGGCGCAGCGCAAATGCGATCTGCGCCTCGAGAAAACCGATCTTGTCGCCGCAATCGAAACGGCGCCCCTCGTAACGCAAGCCATGGAACGGGGTGTTGCCAATCATCTTCGCCATGCCGTCAGTCAACTGCACCTCGTTGCCGGCGCCACGGTCCATGTTCGAAAGATGCTCCATGACGTCAGGCAGCAACACGTAGCGGCCGATAATGGACAAAGTGGACGGCGCCTCCTCGGGCTTTGGCTTTTCAACCAGGCCGCGCACCTCGACCAGCCGCCCGTCATCCGCGCCAATGTCCAGAATGCCGTAGCGGCTGGTGTGCTCGCGCGGAACCTCCACAACCGCCACCACGTTGCCGCCGGTCTCGCGATAGACGTCGGCCAACTGTTGCGTACACGGGACATCCGCCATGATCAGGTCGTCGGGCAGCAAAATGGCGAACGGGTCCTCGCCGATGAAGGCACGCGCACACCAGATCGCGTGGCCGAGGCCCAGCGGCTCCTGCTGGCGCACCGCTACCATCGCACCAGGCGGCAATTGCGCGTCACGCAACGCGACGATCTCGGCGAACTTGTTGCGCTCGCGCAAAACCGCTTCGAGCTCGTAGGCAACATCGAAATGCTCGACCAGGGCAGTCTTGCCGCGGCCGGTAATCATGCAAAACTGCTCGATGCCGGCAGCACGCGCCTCGTCGATCGCATACTGAATGAGCGGCTTGTCGACGACCGGCAACATCTCCTTCGCCATCGCCTTGGTGGCGGGCAAAAACCTGGTGCCCAATCCCGCCACCGGCAAAACCGCCTTGCGTAATGCCCGCACAATACCCCCCGATCAACGCCGCCGCACCCTGCCCCGCCGCGCCCGCCCGATCAAGCGGTGGCTTGGGTGGGGCAGGGTGAGAAGAAAGGAAGGAAGGCCAGGGGCTCTGCCCCCTGGACCCCCGCTAAGGACAAGTCCTTAGAACCTGCTGATTCAGTCGGAGGACAAGGAGGGGGGCAGCGAGTGCGTGGGCAAGGCTGAGTTGCCCCCCTCCTTGTCCTCCGACAAAATTAATGGGGTCTGGGGACTTGTCCCCAGCGGGGTCCAGGGGCAGAGCCCCTGGCCTTCTTCTTCCTTCACCCCGCCCCCACCCTAGACATCGCCTCGATCGAGGCGAGGGCGGAGAGGTTCACGATACCGCGGGCGGTGGAGCTGTTGATGAGGACGTGGGCGGGGGCGGAGGTGCCGAGCAGGAGGGGGCCGATGGGCAGGGCGTCGGCGGCGGCTTTGAGCAGGTTGTAGGCGATATTGGCGGCGTCGAGGTTCGGCATGATCAGCAGGTTGGCGGTGCCTTCCAGCGTGGTGTTGGGCAGGGCGCGGCGGCGAGTGGGTTCGGAGAGGGCGGCGTCGGCGTGCATTTCGCCGTCGATTTCGAGGTTGGGCGCGCGTTTGCGGATCAGTGCCAGGGCGTCGCGCATTTTGCGCGCCGAGGGGGATTTGCTGGCGCCGAAATTGGAATGGCTCAGCAGCGCGACTTTGGGGGTGATGCCGAAGCCTTGCACGGCGGTGGCGGCGAGGTCGGTCATTTCGGCTATTTGTTCCGCCGTGGGATCGACATTCATGTGGGTGTCGCAGACGAATAGCGCGCCGGCTTGCAGGATCAGCACGGACAGGGCGTAGACGCGGCAGACGTCGTTACGCTTGGGGATGATCGGCATCAGGTATTCGATCTGGCGCCACCAGTCGCCGCTGCCGCCGCAGAGGGCGGCGTCGACTTGGCCGGTGGCGAGCAGCATGGCGGCGGCGACGGTGGGGCGTGAGCGCACGCGGCGGGCGGCGGCTTCGGGGGGAATGCCGCGGCGGCCGACCAGGCATTGGTAGGGTTCGATCAGGGGGTCGAAGGCGGCGGCATCGAGCACGGGATCGAGGATGGTGACCTGGTCGCCGAGGCGGATACGCAGGCCCATGTCGGCGACGCGGCGGGTGATTTCGGCGCGGCTGCCGATCAGCGTGGGGTGGGCGATGCCTTCGTCGACGACGGTCTGCACGGCGCGCAGCACGCGCTCGTCCTCGCCCTCGGCGTAGACGATGCGGGCGGGTTTGTGGCGGGCGGCCTCGAACACCGGGCGCATCAGCTGGCCGGAGCGGAACACGAAACGTTCGAGCCGGTCCTGGTATTCCTCCCAATTGTCGATCGGGGCGGTGGCGACGCCGCTTTCCATGGCGGCGCGCGCCACGGCGGGGGCGATGTGCAGGATCAGGCGGGGATCGAAGGGGCGCGGGATGATATAGTCCGGCCCGAAGCCCGGCGAGGCGCCGCCATAGGCGGCGGCCACCACATCGCTGGTCTCGGCCCGCGCCAGGGCCGCGATGGCCTCCACCGCCGCCACCTTCATGGGTTCGTTGATGGTGGTGGCATCCACATCCAGCGCGCCGCGGAACACGAACGGGAAGCACAGGACGTTGTTGACCTGGTTGGCATAGTCCGAGCGGCCGG
>JAATGE010000322.1 GCA_015654825.1 Rhodospirillales bacterium | reverse complement strand
CCTCCCAAAAATCGGGTTCAGCCCCCTTGAGCGAGCTTGGCCGCCCAATACCCCCGCCAGCGGCGGGATCATCCTGCTAGCTGGCTGGCCAGGACAAGAACGCATCGTGGGCGCTGAACAGGTCGCCGGCGGCATTTATATCGGATGGGGATCGGCAGGTGTTTCAGACTTGCAGATCACCATCCGGGTTGATCATGACCAAGGCCCGATCTCGCCTTTGCCTGGCGTTCCACTGCCACGACCAGGTTTTGAGTTCGGGGGAATAAGTGGTGGCCCCGTCATGATGATTGATGCCGAAGACAATGGGCACAGGATCGGCTGGCGAGTGGCAGGTGTGATCTCCGAAGGCAAGCCAGACTATGATTACATCGTGGCTACACGTGCCGACGTCATAAGGGATGATGGCCGCATAACCGAATGAGTGGCGATGCTGCCGGTGGTTCCTCTCCCGCAGGGCCGCGCGGTTCAAAGATAAAACCTCGGAAGGACATATGATATGCCAACCGTTCCGCCAAACTGTCCCAATTGTGGAGGGCCGTGGGATAAATGCTCGGAGCCCTTCGAGGAATTGTTTGGTCAGGTTATCCCGGGCCTACAGGGGAAAAGCTGCGGGGCACCGTATTGTCCAAAGTGTCACTCGATCAACAGCGACAATGGCAAGTGCCCTTCCGGAAAGGCTAATTGTCCTGCACTGAGCGCTTAGGCTCCAGCATCTCGCCGTTTATCTTATGGCACCGATGGACCCAAGATCGAAACCGTCTCGAAAGCCCCGCATGAACTCCTGTTCCGTGCCCGGCGGCAGCCGGCCCATGTTTTCCATATCGCATGCCAGTGTCGGATCCGCCTGGCACGCCGCACTCTCGCGCGTCGCCCACTCAATCGCGCGTTGCTTAAGCGCGTGCGAGTCAGCATCGGGAGGAGCCTGACGGAAGAAGCGTTCGGCCGCGTGCTGCCCCGCGTAAGTGCCCGCCGTATAGGCCTGTTGTGCCGGACTGAGTTGCGCATGGGCCACACCAGACGAGGCCGTCAGCATGGCGCAGTAGACAATAAGAGGCATCCAGAGCGGTTGTGCTCTCGTTGATCGAGCCACGGTCTGCCTCCTGTGGAGTCTTATGCGAAGTTTAGCAGCTTCCGAGCGCGTCTGACAGCGGCAGCCTGCTTTCCACCTTGTAGTCTGGCCGAAGGCGAGCAAGCCGCCATGGCTCCCAGCCAACGTCATAGGGCTATAGCGTAGACATAGTGCTCATCATCGTCGGCTCCGGCACGCCAAGCAAAATCAACGGCCTGCTGCGCCGGGTGCGCAGCGGCCGGCAGATTCCCGGTACAGCCGCGTCGGCGGTATGGAAACCGGCGGAAGACGCCGGCGGGCGTCGGGCGGCTATGTTCTTGCTGTGTTCCGGTTGTGTCCCTGCGTAAAGGTCCCCTCACCTGGGCCGGAGCGGGTGCTGTTCGCGGAGGTGGCGGATGTTTTCGCCAATGACTGTTATCGGCCCATGAAGGTTCCGAGACGCTTACAATCGCATCATTGCTTGACGATTTGGGAACAGCTACAGATTTGGGTGTTCGGGGCGCGATGGCGCAAGCATCGACCCTCAAGATGGCTTTTGGGGAGGGCTTTATGCACGCCAAGGTTGGTGCCGTTTCAGCCGCATATGCTTTGGCGGTGATTGCATTCCTCGGCGCGTGCCCTGCGCTTGCGGCAAACTACAGCTATACGCAGTTGGACGTGCCGGGGGCCTCGTATACCATCGCCCAGGCGGTTAGTGCATCCGGACAGGTGGCCGGCGTCTATGGGGCCGGGGGCCGGAATCACGGGTTCGTCTGGTCCGCGGGTACTTTCACTGAGCTGAATATCGATTTCAAATCGCACAAAGCGGCGCAAACGCGAGCAATCGTAGGGATAAATGATAGCGGAATTCTTACGGGATACGGAACAGTATCACCTAACATTTCTAATCCAATAGCATTCACTTACAAAGTGGCAACCGGTGCCACAAAACTGATAAATATTTCCGGCAGCCTGTATTCGCAACCATTCGGATTAAACAGCAAGAATGCCCTGGTTGGAACCGTGGTGATGCAGGATGGTGATACACCCGAAGGGTTCCTGATCAAAGGACGGACGACGACATTACTGACTATCGATGGGGCAAGATCAACCAACGCGGTTGCTATCAACGACTCTGGTGTTATTGCGGGCAATTACAATCTGGTCGGCGACAGCGCCGCATTGAATTTCACCTTTCACAACGGCAACTACACGACTTGGCAACCACCCGGTGCCAGCAGCAGCCTGGTCACCGGGATTGACTCCGCGGGAGACGTTAGCGGCAACATCTTGGCAAGCGACAGTGGAATATCGCGCGGTTTTGTCAAGATCAAAAAGAAATTCACGATTTTGCGCTATCCCGGTGCAAAGGTGACAGAGGCCGTGGCGCCAGTTCCAGGCGGGCAGGTGATTGGCAATTACGGTACTGAGCCGAACAAATTATTTACAAATGCATTCAACTACGTGGGTGGCGTCTTTTACAACATTTTGCCCCCTGGCGCCGGACATGCTCTCGCGCAGGGATCTAACGGTAGCGGAACAATTGTGGGCCAGTTCGATAACGGAATTGGAGGTAGTAGCGAGCACGGCTTTATCGCCACGTGCGCTGGTGGCGCGGGCGCCTGCACGAACTGACGCTGGCGGTTTCGCGATCCAAACGGTGTCGTGCCGCGGCGCGAAGCGCCAGGTTTGTGCCGCTCCCGCACCCCGTTGCGGCCGGACGCCAGAAAATTGACGCCTGGGAGGCAGCGTCCCGAGCGGGTTCAGAGCAGAACCCGGGCCTTGCTTTCTAGCCGATCAAATCAATGTCCCGTGAACAACCTTGGCAATTCTGGATCGACCGCGGCGGCACTTTTACTGACATCGTTGCCCGCCACGCGGACGGTCACCTGTCCACGGTCAAACTGCTCAGCCATGACCCGGGCCGCTACGACGACGCGGCGGTCGCGGGCATCCGCGCCGTGCTCGGCCTCGCGCCCGAAGCACCGATCCCCCCGGGGCTGATCCATTCGGTCAAGATGGGTACCACGGTCGCTACCAACGCGCTGCTGCAGCGGCGCGGCGCGCGGACGCTGCTGCTGGTCAATCGCGGCTTTGCCGATGTGCTGGCGATCGGCAACCAGGCGCGTCCGCGCCTGTTCGACCTCGATATCAGGCGCCCGCTACCGCTGTACGAAGAGGTGGCGGAGATCGCCGGCCGGGTTGGCGTCGATGGCCGCGAAATCGAGGCGCTGGATGAGGACGCGGCCCGCGCCGTGCTTGAAGCCGCCCATGCGCGCGGAATGGTTGCGTGCGCGATCGTGCTGATGCACGCGTGGAAATACCCTGCGCACGAACGGCGCCTCGCCGAGTTGGCCCGTGGGGCCGGGTTTTCGCAGGTTTCCGCGAGCCACGAAGTAAGCAAGCTGCTTGGCCTGGTGGCGCGCGGCGATACGACGATGGTGGACGCGTACCTCTCGCCGGTGCTGCGCCAGTATGTCGACCGGCTGGCGCCCGCGCTCGGCGGGTCGCGGCTGTATTTCATGCAGTCGAATGGCGGCCTGGCGGATGCGGGGAGCTTTCAGGGCAAGGACGCGGTGTTGTCCGGGCCGGCGGGCGGCATCGTCGGCGCGGCGCGCACGGCGGAGGCGGCCGGGTTCGGCCGCGTCATCACGTTCGACATGGGCGGCACGTCCACCGACGTGGCGCTCTATGCCGGGGCGTTCGAGCGCACGTTCGAGACCGACATCGCCGGCGTGCGGATGCGCGCGCCGATGCTGGCAATCCACACGGTCGCCGCCGGCGGGGGATCGATCCTGCAATTCGATGGCGCGCGGCTGCGCGTCGGGCCGGAAAGTGCCGGCGCCGACCCCGGACCGGCCTGCTATCGCCGCGGCGGCCCGCTCACGGTCACCGATGCGAACGTTCTGCTGGGCAAGATCCAGCCGCGGCATTTTCCGGCGATTTTCGGGCCGGGCGGGGATTTGCCGATCGATACCGAAACCGTTTCGCGGCAATTCGCGGCGCTGGCGCAACGGGTCGGCGAGGCCACCGGCAGTGAAGCGGACGCGCGCGCCGTCGCGGCGGGTTTCATCCGCATCGCCGTGGCCAACATGGCCAATGCCATCAAGCATGTCTCGATTGAAAAGGGACACGATCCGGCCGATTTCGTGCTGCAATGTTTTGGCGGCGCCGGCGGCCAGCACGCATGTCTCGTGGCCGACGAACTCGGCATGCAAACCGTGTTCATCCATCGCTACGCCGGCGTGCTGTCGGCGTATGGAATGGGCCTCGCGGATCAGACGGTCCTGCGCGAGCAGGCGGTGGAAATGAAGCTGGACGCGGCGGCGCTGCCCGGATTGCGGGGGGTGGCAGATCGGCTGGCGCGGGAGGCGGGCGCGGCACTGGCCGAGCAGGGCGTCGATCCGGCGGCTATCGTCGCGCGCCAGATACTCCATGTGCGGTATGCGGGCACCGAGGCGGCGTTGCCCGTGGCGCTTGCGTCCGTCGAGGAAATGCATGCTGTCTTCATCGAGGCGCAGCGTGTTCGTTTCGGGTTTACCAGCGCGGGGCGCGATCTGGTCGTGGAGGCGGTCAGTGTGGAGGCGCTGTCGCCGGGCGAGGCGGTGCGCGAGGATCGGCTGCCGGCGCGGTCCGGCGGCGCGCCGCTGCCGGTCGACCGGGTGACGCTGTTCACCGACAACGCGGCGCACGAGGCCCCGGTGTTCGACCGCGCGGCGCTGCTGGCCGGCGATCGCGTGGCGGGCCCGGCGCTGATCCGCGAGGCCCATGCAACGACCCTTGTCGAGCCGGGCTGGACCGCGGAGCTGTCGGCGGCGAACCATCTGGTGCTGCGTCGCACCGAGCCGCGCGCCACGCGGGCCGATCCGGGCTCCGGCAAGGCGGACCCGGTGCTGCTGGAACTGTTCAACAACCTGTTCATGCACGTGGCGGAACAAACCGGCATCGTACTGCGCAACGTAGCCCAGAGCGTCAATATCAGGGAGCGGCTGGATTTCAGCTGCGCGATATTCGATGCGTCCGGCGCACTGGTCGCCAACGCGCCGCACCTGCCGGTGCATCTCGGCGCCATGGGTGAGAGCGTGCGCACCGTGCTGCGGTTGCGTGGCGCCACGCTGAAGCCCGGCGATGCGGTGGCGTTGAACAATCCGTTCAACGGTGGGACGCATCTGCCGGACATTACGGTGGTGACGCCGGTCTTCGGGCCGGACGGCGCGCTGCGCTTTTTCGTGGCCAACCGGGGCCATCATGCCGATATCGGCGGCATCACGCCCGGCTCCACGCCCCCCAACTCGCGCACGCTGGAGGAGGAGGGCGTGGTGATCGACAATTTCCTGATTGTCGATGATGGGATTTTTCAAGAGGCGTCGTTTCGCGCGTTGCTGACGGGGGCGCGCTATCCGGCGCGGTCGCCGGACGTGAATGTCGCCGACATCGCGGCGCAAATCGCGGCCAACGCGGCCGGCGTGCGCGAATTGTTGCGCGTGATCGAGCATTACGGCTGGACGACCGTGCACGCCTATCTCGGCCACGTCATGGACAATGCGGCGGAGAGCGTCCGCGGCGTGCTGGACCGCATCGGCGACGGAGAATTCATTTACACGATGGACGATGGCTCCAGCCTGTGCGTTGCCGTTCGCATCGATCACGCGGGCCGCACGGCGCGCATTGATTTTTCCGGCACCGGCGCGCAGCGGGCCGACAATTTCAACGCGCCACCCTCGATCACGCGCGCCTGCGTGCTGTACGTGCTGCGCTGCCTGGTCGGCAGCGATATTCCGTTGAACGATGGCTGCCTGCAGCCGATCAAGATTTTTGTACCGCCGGGGACATTCCTCTCGCCCGAACCGGGGGCCGCGGTCGTGGCGGGCAATACCGAGGTTTCGCAAGCCGTGGCCAACGCGCTGCTCGGCGCGTTCGGCGCGGTGGCCAGCGCGCAGGGCACGATGAACAATTTCCTGTTCGGCGACGAGACGTACCAGTATTATGAAACGATCTGCGGCGGCGCGGGCGCCGGGCCTGGTTTCGACGGCGCATCGGCCGTGCATACCCACATGACCAATACGCGCATGACAGACCCCGAAGTGCTGGAACTGCGCTATCCGGTGCGGCTGGAGGCGTTCGCGATCCGGCGCAACTCCGGCGGCGCGGGCCGCCATCGCGGCGGCGATGGGGCAATTCGGCGCATGCGGTTCCTGCGCGCGATGACCGCGGTGATTGTTGCGTCGCGCCGCACGGTGGCGCCGTTCGGCCTGGCGGGCGGCGAGGATGGGGCGGTGGGGCGGCAATGGGTGGAACGCGCCGACGGCACGCGAGAGATGTTGGCCGGTGCCGATAGCGCGGCAATGCAGCCGGGAGATCTGTTCGTGTGCGAGACGCCGGGGGGCGGGGGATACGGGTACCATGGATAAAGGCCAGGGGCTTCGCCGACAAAGGGTATCCGACGGCGTGCCGCCGCTGTCGTACGCGCTGCGCGGCGGGAGCCTTCTGTACTGTCTAGCGAGACGTTGGATTTAGCGGCGCGCTCGCAGCCGATGCCAGGCTCGGAACAGATAAAATGTGGTCTGGGGCCTACTGGCCCCAGCGGGTCCAGGGCAGAGAGCCTGTGAATTTTTGACCGGCAGCAGATACAACTTGCGGAAACGGCCGAGCTAAACCGGGCGTGACGGGT
>JAATGE010000412.1 GCA_015654825.1 Rhodospirillales bacterium | reverse complement strand
TGCGCGCCGTGCTGCGCCGCTCGGGCGTGCGCGAAGCGCCCGTCGCCTGCTTTGGCGATCTCAGCTTCGACGCGGCCTGCCACAGCGCGCGCGTCGGCGGCCGCGCCATCGACCTGACGCGGCAGGAAGCGACGCTGTGCGAAGCACTGATCCGCGGCGGCGATCGCGTCATGGTGCGCGATGTCCTCGCCGACCTGCTGGCCGGGCCCGGCGATGAATTCTCGGCCAATGCGCTCGATGCCATCGTTTCGCGGCTGCGGCGCAAGCTCGCGGCCGCCGGTGCCGCGGTGCGGATCGAAACCATGCGCGGCATCGGATATCGCTTGCGCGCGCCTACACCTTCGTGAACGCGCCGCGCACGCTGCGCGGTCGGCTCGTGGTCGCCATGCTGGCGATTTTCCTGTTCGCCCTCGCCGCGGCGGCGCTGCTCGATGCATCGCACGCGATCGTGCTGCCACACCCACTCGATGCGGAGCCGTATCAGGACGCGCTGATGCTGGCGTGCTTCAGCCTGCCGGCGCTGCTGCTGATCTGGCTGGTCAGTTCGTGGAGCCTGCGGCCGCTGGCACGCGCCTCGCGGGAAGCCCGCGCCGTCGGGCCGCAGCACCCCGCGGCACGCATCTCCCGCGCCGGAATGCCCGCCGAAATCATTCCGCTCGTCGATGCCGTGAACGGCGCGCTGGACCGCATGACGGACGCGTTCGAGGCGGAGCGGCGATTTACCGAGAACGCGGCGCACGAGTTGCGCACGCCGCTCTGCGTGCTCGATCTGCGCCTGCAACAGGCCAGGCAGTCGGCCGCCGGCGCGGGTTTCGACTGGCCGGCGATCGAACAGGATATCGCCCGCATGAACCGCCTGGTGGGCCAGCTGCTCGATCTGGCGCGGCGCGAAAATGCCGGCCGCGCCGGGGCGGCGCTTCCGGCCGTCAACCTGGCGCGCATCGGCCGCGAGGCGTGCGCCATGATCGTTCCGCTGGCGGAGGCGCACGGCCGCGCCCTGGCGCTCGACCTGCCGGAAACGCTCGGCACGCGCGGCCAGGCGGACGATTTGCGCGAGGCGCTGCGCAATTTGCTGGAAAACGCGGTGATGCACGGCCAGGGCTGCATCGGCCTGGTGGGCTGGGAAAGCCGGAACCCCGCCGAAATCGTCATGATCGTCAGCGACGAGGGGCCCGGCCTGCCGGCCGAGCTGGAAAGTTCCGCATTCGAACGCTTTTGCAAAGGGCGGCGATCGGAGGGCAGCGGCCTGGGATTGGCGATCGTGCGCGAAGCGGTGCGCGGCCACGGCGGTACGGTGGAGTTCCTGGCCGGGGAAGTGTGCCGGGTGCGGATTGAGTTGCCGGTAAGGTGAAGGAAGGCCAGGGCTCTGCCCTGGACCCGCTGGGGCCTTAGGCCACAGACCCCATTTTATTTGTTCCGAGTCCGGCATAGGCTGGGAGCCATTGGGCCAGGCTCAAGGTTTTGCGGGACTGGCACAGAAGACTCCCGCCGCGCAGCGCATATGCAGGCGGCGGCACGCCGTCGGGGGTCCAGGGGGCGGAGCCCCTGGCCTTAAAACGTAACCTTAGCCCCCACATACCCCGCGATCGGCATTCCAGGGCTTGCCGTCCGTGTATCGTTCACGCCGCCCGGCACGTTTGGCCAGGTTACGTCGTCGACCGGGCCGAAGCCGCCATAGGTATCGTAACGCTCGTCGAACGCATTGTTGAGCACGCCGAACACCGTGATGTTGTCGGTGATGCGGTAGGAGGAATTCAGGTTTACCACGACGTAGCCGCCGAGCGGCTTGGTCAGGCTGGCTTCGTCGCCAAAGCGGAACCATGAGCTTTGCAGGATCGTCGAGCCGCCGATCACCCAGCGGTCGGTCAGATCGTAAGTCACCACGGCGGTGCCGCGATGTTGCGGAATGCCGGGAATATGGTCGCCGGGCTGGATCAGTTCCTGCCCGTTCGCATCCTGCGCCGGGTTGCTGCCACCATTCAGCACCAGCGGGGTCTGGAACGTCGCGTCGGTGTAGGCATAGCCGATCGAGGCGTGCAGGCGCTGCGTGTCGTAGTGCAGGCTCGCCTCGACGCCCTGGCGCAGGGTTTTACCGGCGTTCGTGTAGAAATTCAGGTTGGGGTTCAGCAGCGTGGATTCGAAGATCAGGTCGTCGAAGTTCTGCGTGTGGTAATAATCGAGGTTCCAGGTCAGCCGGCCCTGCGCGAAGCCCTCCAGCCGGCCACGCGCGCCGAATTCGAAGGTGTGCGACACGACCTGCTTCAGGCTCGGGTCGCCGACGAAGAAATTCAGCAGGCTGCACGGTGTTGCCGGGCTGGCGCACGACAATTCCTGCGGCGTCGGCGCCCGGTTGGTTTCCGAATAGCTGCCGTAGAATTGCAGCCAGGGTGCCACGCGATAGGTCAGCCCGGCGCTGGGGTTGAAGCGGGAATAGCTGTGCTGCCCGCTGACCGGGCCGCCGAGCTTGTCGTGCAGGTCGACTTCGGCGTTGTTGAAACGGCCTGAGAGAATGAGATCGAGGCCGGGCGCGATGGTCCACACATCCTGCGCGAACAGGCCGTAGAAGCGCGTGGTGCTGACCACGTGCACCGGGCTTACGCCGACGCTCGGCTGCACCTGCGTGACCGACGGATAGAGGAACTCGCGGGTGAACGGATCGAACCCGCCGATCTGCTGCGATCCGGTAAAACTGCTGTCGGAGCCGTCGAAGCTGGCGCCGGCCACCAGATGGTTGTCGTGGCCGAGCAGCGGTGCCTCGTTGGTGACCTGGCCGGAAGCGCCGTAGCCGTGCGCGTCGAGCCCCTGCACGCTGAGGCCGGAATAGGTGGCGCCGTGCAGGAAGTCGGTGACCTGGCGGCCCTTGAACGTGGTGACGACAGAGCCGTCTTCATTGCACAGCAGGCCGCTTTCTTCCGCGTCGTCGCACGGCTCCACTTCCTCGGTAATGCCGTTGGGCACCCGTTGCGTCAACGTGTCGTAATACGCGACGCCCTGCACCGAGGTCGTATCGTTGAGGCTCCAGTTGCCGTTGAGGTTGACGCCGACATATTTGTTGTAGACTTCGTTCGGCGCGGTGAAGATGTTGGAAATGCTGGAATTCAGCGCCTGCACCGGCGTCGCACCGGGGTTGCCGAGCGTATTGTCCGCCGCGGTCACGCCCAGATGCAGTTCGCCGTTCTCGCCGCGCCAGCCGAGGTCGCCGTACAGCCGGTAGATATCGGACGCGCTGGTCTGCCGGTAGCCGCCGTCATGGGTGATTTCGCCGGTGGCATAGACCGCGAAATTGCCGACCTGCTTGCCGTATTCCAGAATGCCGGAACCGCGGTCGTACATGCCGCCATAGGCGGTCAGGCTGGCGCCCTGGTAGGTAAATCCGTTCTTCAGCTGCACGTTCACGGAACCGCCAAGGGCGTTCAGGCCGAACACCGGGTTCGATGCCTCCACGTTGACCGTATCGATCGCGGCGGTTGGGATCAGGTCCCAGTTCACCGTGTCGCCGAACGGATCGTTGAAGCGCGCGCCGTTGACGTAGATCGCGAGGCCCTGCGAGGCGCCGGCGGTCGGCGATGCGACAAAGCCGCGGAACACGATGTCCGGTTGAAAGATATTGCCTTCGGTGTCGTTCACCGTCGCCGACGCGATATTGTCGAGGATGGCGCCGGTCAGGCTGGGTATGCCGGTGCGGTCGATATCGCGCGTGCCGAGCACCTGCGTGGCGGCGGGGATCTGGTTGCGGTCCATGCCGGATCCGAGCAGCGGCGAACTGCCGACGACCACGACGTCCGTCACGTTCACGGGCGCGCCCGCCGGGGCGGTTTGCGCGTGCGCCGTATCGAACGCCGCCGTAACCAGTAACCCGCCGACAACAGCTGTGATGTGCCTCATGAACCGGCTCCATGATCGCGCCGTCCAAGCCGGGCGCGGCGGGTGGTTGTCAGCTTCCCGTCAGCCTTGTCAAATGAGGCATTGCAGTGGGCGGATGCACTGAGGTGCTGCCGGACACGGCGCGCTGGCACAATCCGGCAGTTCGCGGCTGCTGGATGACGCGGCGCTCGCGGCTGTTGCCCGGGCGCGCTACCCGGCGGCGCCGGCGCCGCTGCGCGGCCGCAAGCTGCGCATGCTGCTGTGGATCAATTTCC